>NZ_ALEE01000617.1 GCF_000282995.1 Melaminivora alkalimesophila | reverse complement strand
CCCGGGGCTGCTGCGACAATGGCGCGCCATGAGCCGCACCTACCGCATTGCCCCGTCCATCCTCTCGGCCGACTTCGCCCGCCTGGGCGAGGAGGTGCGCGAGGTCATCGCCGCCGGCGCCGACTGGATCCACTTCGACGTGATGGACAACCATTACGTACCCAATCTCACGCTCGGCCCCATGGTCTGCCAAGCGCTCAAGCCCCATGCGGTGACGCCCGACGGCGTGCCGGTGCCCATGGACGTGCACCTGATGGTGCAGCCGGTGGACGAGCTGGCGACGGCCTTCGCCAAGGCCGGCGCCGACTACATCAGCTTCCACCCGGACGCGAGCACCCACGTGCACCGCAGCATCCAGAACATCAAGGCGCACGGCGCGCGCGCCGGCCTCACCTTCAACCCGGCCATGCCGCTGGACGTGCTGGACTGGGTGATCGAGGACATCGACCTGATCCTGCTCATGAGCGTCAACCCCGGCTTTGGTGGGCAGGGCTTCATCGACAGCACGCTGCGCAAGATCGAGGCCGCGCGCCGGCGCATCGAAGCGAGCGGCAAGGACATCCGGCTGGAGGTCGACGGCGGCATCAAGACGGAGAACATCCGCCGGGTGGCGGATGCGGGGGCCGACACTTTCGTCGCCGGCAGCGCGATCTTCGGGCAGGGGGACTACCGGGCGGTCATAGGCGCGATGCGCGCCGCCCTGGCCTGAGGCCCTGCGGCTTGGCTCAGCGCTGGGCCGGCAGGGTGATGGTGGTGGTGGCCTCGCGCAACACGCCGCCGCCGCTCACCGAGCCAGAGACCGGCTGGTTGCGCACGCGCTCCTCGCACAGCCTGCGGTCCTCGTCGGTCTTGAACACCTCGCAGCGCGCCGTGGCGTTGCGCTGGTAGGTGTTCTCGCCCGGGCTGGTCAGCTGGCCGGTACGGGCCGCCTGGGCCGCCGCGCCAGCTTCGCGGATGCATGCCGCGCGACTGGCCTCGGGCACCTGCGCGCAGGCGGCGCGGTCCTGCTGGTACTGGCTGCGGACCTCCTGCGCATTGCCGGCCGCCTGGACGGCGGTGCCAGCCAGCAGCAATGTGGCGGAGCAGACGAGCGTGGTGAAGCGGGACAGGGCCATGGTGTGGATCTCCTCGGGTGAAATGGTTGGAAACGAATGTGTCACGACAAGCCTAATCGCCCCGCCCCGGACCCGCGTGTCCGCAGTCGGCGATGGCCTGTGTCGGACGCGGCGCATATTGGGCCTGCGGGCCGCAAAGGAAGGAAACATGGACGCACGACAGGCCCTGGACGCGCTGCTGAGGCGCGTGGACGGCGCGATGGTAGATCTGGATGGCACCCTGGTCGATACGCTGGGCGACTTCGAGCAGGCGCTCAACCGGATGCTGGCCGACTTGCATTTGCCGGGGATCGGAGCGGGCGAGATCGAGCGCATGGTGGGCAAGGGTTCGGAGCACCTGCTGCGCGCCGTGCTGGGGCACGTGCTGGCGCAGCCCGGCGGCGCGGACCCGCAGGCGCGCGAGGCAGCGGTCGAGGCGCGCTTTGCCCCGGCCTGGGAGCGCTACCAGCACCACTACCGGACACTGAACGGGCAGTTCGCCACGGTCTATCCGGGGGCGCTGGAAGGCCTGCGCGCGCTGCGGGGCGCCGGGCTGCGCCTGGTCTGCCTGACCAACAAGCCGCAGGCTTTTGCCGAAGCGCTGCTGCGCGCCAAGGGTCTGGAGGGTTTCTTCGAGCGGGTCTTCGGCGGCGACGCCTTCGAGCGCAAGAAGCCCGACCCCCTGCCGCTGCTGCGCGCCTGCGAGGCGCTCGGCACCGCGCCGGCCCGCACGCTGATGCTGGGCGATTCGAGCAACGACGCCCGCGCCGCCCGCGCCGCGGGCTGCCCGGTGGTGCTGGTCAGCTACGGCTACAACCACGGCCGCCCGGTGCGCGAGGTCGACGCCGATGCCTATGTGGATACGCTGGCGGAGCTGCGACCAGCGCCCCGCTGAGAGGGCGGGGCGCCTGCTCCACCTCGGCGCTCATTCCTTGCCCAGCAGCGCCTCCTTGAGCTTCCAGTCGGCCGGCCGGGGCCCGAGCCAGATGCCCAGCAGCGCGTCGAAGAATTCCGGCTCCTTGAAGGGCTCGCCCTGGGGTTGGCCCTTGACGGTGACCAGCGTGCCGGTGCCGGGCAGCCAGTCGATGCTGAAGGTGTCGCCGGCCTTGAGCATCTTGTGTTCCGAGAAGATCTCGCTCATGCGCAGCACGCCCGGCACCAACCGCGAGAAGGCGCTGCGGTCCATGTTGTCCTCCATGCCGCGCGAGAACAGCCGGCCGAGCTCGCCCGAGTCGATGTCGCGCAGCATCACCACCTGCAGCCGCTTCGGCCCTTTCTGGCCGAACACCTCGGCGGGCGTCGCAGCCTTCTTCTCCAGGTACAGCCCGGCGGCGTAGACCTTGAAGACCGCCTTGTAGCGCGTCCCTGCGCCATTGAGCAGCAGCGAGCGTCCCTGCAGCTGCAGGGAAGGGTCGAAGGCCACGTCCCCGACCACCACCGGCTCGGCCGCGCCGAGCGACAGGGACAGGGGCGCGGCAAGCGCCAGGGCGCACCAGCGCAGGTAACGGCGGCGGTTCATGGACATGCACCAACTCCTGTAAGTGAAAAAAGAACGATCGTGCTTTTTTTCGGATTGTTACCTTCGCGCGGCGCCCGGGCAATAGGGTTTACGCGCGGGTGGCTGCCCCGGCGGCGCAGCCCCTCGGGCTTTGCTACACTTTGCCGCCATGTTCATCCATCGCATGTTCATTGCGGGTCGCAGCGACCGGGGAGCCTGGCCCTGGCGCAAGCCTGCTTTCCTGAACCCCTGAACGATGGCACCTGGGCCGCATCCCAGCGTGCGCCCTTGGCACCGGCCCCGCGCCCCTCGTCGGCGCGCACCGCGCGGCTGTCGACCCGAATGAACCTGCGGCCTGGGCCTCGAGCGGCCCGCCGCCCCGCTGGGGAACCTCTCCCGTGATCACTGAACTGGAATTCAAGAGCCTGGCGCTGGAGGGCTACAACCGCATCCCACTGATCGCGGAAGCCTTCGCCGACCTGGAAACGCCGCTGTCGCTGTACCTGAAGCTGGCGCATGCGCGCGGCGATGGCGCGCACAGCTTCCTGCTGGAGTCCGTCGTCGGCGGCGAGCGCTTCGGCCGCTACAGCTTCATCGGCCTGCCGGCCCGCACCCTGCTGCGCGCCAGCGGCTTCGGCGCCGAAGCCGCCACGCAGGTCGTGACCGACGGCCAGGTGGTCGAGACGCACGCCGGCAACCCGCTGGACTTCATCGCCGAGTACCAGAAGCGCTTCAAGGTGGCGCTGCGCCCGGGCCTGCCGCGTTTTTGCGGCGGGCTGGCCGGCTACTTCGGCTACGACGCGGTGCGCTACATCGAAAGGAAGCTCGAAGCCAGCTGCCCACCCGACACGCTCGGCTGCCCGGACATCCTGCTGCTGCAGTGCGAGGAAGTGGCGGTCATCGACAACCTCTCGGGCAAGCTCTACCTGATCGTCTATGCCGACCCGGCCGAGCCGGAGGCCTTCGCCCGGGCGAAGAAGCGGCTGCGTGAACTCAAGGACCAGCTGCGCTACTCGGTCAGCGCCCCGGTGGTGCGCGCCAGCGAGCCGCACCCGGTGCAGCGCAGCTTCGCCAAGGCCGACTACCTGGCGGCGGTGGGCCGCGCCAAGGAGCTGATCGCCGCCGGCGACTTCATGCAGGTGCAGGTCGGCCAGCGCATGCACAAGCGCTATACGGAAAGCCCGCTGTCGCTGTACCGCGCGCTGCGCTCGCTCAACCCCTCGCCCTACATGTACTACTACCACTTCGGCGACTTCCACGTGGTCGGGGCGAGCCCGGAGATCCTGGTGCGCCAGGAGGCCACGCCCGAGGGGCAGAAAGTGACCATCCGCCCGCTGGCCGGCACGCGCGCGCGCGGCGCCACGCCCGAGGCCGACCGGGCCATCGAGCAGGAGCTGGTGGCCGACCCGAAGGAGCGCGCCGAGCACGTGATGCTGATCGACCTGGCGAGGAACGACATCGGCCGCATCGCCAGGACCGGCACCGTGAAGGTGACGGAGGCCTTCGCCGTGGAGCGCTACAGCCACGTCATGCACATCGTCAGCAACGTGGAGGGCATCCTGCAGGACGGGCTGAGCAGCATGGACGTGCTCAAGGCCACCTTCCCGGCCGGCACTTTGAGCGGCGCGCCGAAGGTGCACGCCATGGAGCTGATCGACCGCCTGGAGCCGGTCAAGCGCGGCATCTACGGCGGCGCCTGCGGGTACCTCAGCTTCGCCGGCGACATGGACATGGCGATCGCCATCCGCACCGCCATCGTCAAGGACGGCGAGCTGCACGTGCAGGCCGCGGCCGGCGTGGTGGCCGATTCGGTGCCGGAACTGGAATGGAAGGAAACCGAGCACAAGGCCCGGGCGTTGCTGCGCGCGGCCGAGCTCGTCGAGGAAGGACTGGAAGGATGAGCACGCGCGCGATCGACCGAACCCGCCACTGCAGCAGCATGGCGCAGGTGCGCCAGCACATCGACGCGCTGGACGACGTGCTGGTGCCGCTGCTGGTGGAGCGCGGCGGCTACATGACCCAGGCGGCGCGCATCAAGACCGAGGCCGCCCAGGTGCGCGACGAGGCGCGCATCGAGCAGATCGTGCAGCGCGTGCGCGCCCGCGCCGCGGCCGAAGGGGGCGAGCCGCAGGTGATCGAGGCGATCTACCGCGCCATGATGGAGGCCTACATCGCCTTCGAGCACCGCGAGTTCGCGCGGCTGGTCGCCGAGGGCCACAAGCAGCCGCAAGAGGAGAGCGCACCATGACCCGCGTGCTGATGGTGGACAACTACGACAGCTTCACCTGGAACATCGTGCAGTACCTGGCCGAGCTGGGCGCCGAGGTGCAGGTGTTTCGCAACGACGAGATCGACCTTGCCGGCATCGAGGCGCAGCGCCCCGAGCGCCTGGTCATTTCGCCCGGGCCCTGCTCGCCGGCCGAGGCCGGCATCTCGGTGGCGGCCATCCGGCACTTCGCCGGGCGCCTGCCGATCCTGGGCGTGTGCCTGGGGCACCAGGCGATCGGCGTGGCCTTCGGCGGTACCATCGTGCGCGCCCAGGAACTGATGCACGGCAAGACCAGCACCATCACCACCACCCAGCAGGGCGTGTTCGCCGGCCTGCCGCGCGAGTTCACCGTGAACCGCTACCACTCGCTGGCCATCGAGCGCGCCAGCTGCCCCGAGGTGCTGGAGGTGACGGCCTGGACCGAGGATGGCGAGATCATGGGCGTGCGCCACCGCGAGCTGCCCATCGAGGGCGTGCAGTTCCACCCCGAGAGCATCCTCACCGAGCACGGCCACGCCATGCTGAGGAACTTCCTGCAGCCGCAGCCCTGACGGAGCGAACGCATGACCCCCATCACTCCCCAGGAAGCCCTGCAGCGCACCATCGAGCACCGCGAGATCTTCCACGACGAGATGCTGCACCTGATGCGCCTGATCATGGGCGGCGAGATCTCGCCCGTGATGGCGGCGGCGATCCTCACCGGCCTGCGCGTCAAGAAGGAGACCATCGGCGAGATCACGGCCGCCGCCGAGGTGATGCGCGAGTTCGCGCGCAAGGTGCAGGTGGCCGACACCACGCACCTGGTGGACATCGTCGGCACCGGCGGCGACGGCGCCAATACCTTCAACATCTCCACCTGCGCGACCTTCGTGATCGCCGCCGCCGGCGCGCGCTGCGCCAAGCACGGCGGGCGCAGCGTCTCGTCCAAGTCGGGCAGCGCCGACGCCATGGAGGCGCTGGGCGTGAACATCCTGCTGGCGCCCGAGCAGGTGGCGGCGTGCATCCGCGAGGTCGGCATCGGCTTCATGTTCGCGCCCAACCACCATCCGGCCATGAAGAACGTCGCGCCGCTGCGCCGCGAGCTGGGCGTGCGCACGCTGTTCAACATCCTGGGGCCGCTCACCAACCCGGCCGGCGCGCCCAACGTGCTGATGGGCGTGTTCCACGAGGACCTGGTCGGCATCCAGGTGCGCGCGCTGCAGCGCCTGGGCGCCGAGCACGCGCTGGTGGTCTATGGCCGCGATGGGCTCGACGAGATCAGTCTGGGCGCCGGCACGCTGGTGGGCGAGCTCAAGGACGGCGTGGTGCGCGAGTACGAGATCCATCCGGAAGACTTCGGCCTGCGCATGGCCGGCACGCGCGCGCTGCGGGTGGACGACCCGGAGCAGTCCCGCGCCATGCTGATGCAGGTCCTGCAGGGGGAGTCCGGCCCGGCGCGCGACATCGTCTGCCTGAACGCCGGTGCGGCGCTGTATGCAGCGGGCGTGGCCGCCGACATCGGCGCGGGCCTGGTGCGCGCCCAGGCCGCGATCGACAGCGGCGCGGCGCTGGCCAAGCTGCGCGAGCTGGTGGCTTACACGCAGGCGCTGGCGCAGCCGCCCGTCGCTGCCTGACGAGGGATCGCGCCCATGAGCCTGCTCGACGCCCCCATCTGGCACGACCCGGGCACGTGGATCGTGCTGGGGGTGTCGCTGCTGTCGCTGGTGGTCGCGCTGGTGATGTACCAGGTCATCCGCCGCGTGCTGCGCGCGCCCCCGCCGCCGGAGACACCGGCCCCGAAGAACGATTGAACATCCACAGGAAGCTGCCCGTGTCCGACATCCTGCAACGCATCTGCGAAACCAAGCGCGAGGAAGTGGCCGCCGCGAAAAAGCGCGTCTCCTTCGCCGACATACGCCGCGATGCCGAGAGCCGCGTGCTCACGCGCGACTTCGAGGGGGCCCTGCGCGCGAAGATCGCCGCTGGGCAGGCCGCGGTGATCGCCGAGATCAAGCGCGCCAGCCCCAGCAAGGGCGTCATCCGAGAGGACTTCGTCCCCGCCGACATCGCCCAGAGCTACGCCGAGGGAGACGGCCGCACGAGCGCTGCCTGCCTGTCGGTGCTGACCGACCGCCAGTACTTCCAGGGCCAGGGCGACTACCTCAAGCAGGCGCGCGCCAGCTGTGCACTGCCGGTGCTGCGCAAGGACTTCATGGTCGATCCCTACCAGATCTACGAGTCGCGGGCCCTGGGGGCGGACTGCATCCTGCTGATCGCCGCCTGCCTCGACGATGGCCTGATGGCCGAGATGGAGGCGATCGCGCTCGGGCTGGACATGGCGGTGCTGGTCGAGGTGCATGACGGGCCGGAGCTGGAGCGCGCACTGCGCCTGAAGACACCGCTGGTGGGCATCAACAACCGCGACCTGCGCAGCTTCGAGGTCCGCCTGGAGACCACGTTGGAACTGCGCCGCGAGGTGCCGGCCGATCGCCTGCTGGTGGCCGAGTCGGGCATCGCCACGCACGGCGATGTGCAGCGCCTGCGCGAGGCGGGCGTCCATGCCTTCCTGGTGGGCGAGGCCTTCATGCGGGCCGAGGAACCAGGGCAGGCGCTGGCGCAGCTGTTCGGCGGGTGACGCAGCGCGGGACGAGCCGGCCCGCGCCCCTTATCCTTGCTGCTTTCCCGCTGGCATCCGCGCCTTGTCCGATCCGAAGCCTCCCTTCACCATCCAGGCACGCAGGCCCTGGGCCGCGCTCGTGCTGCTCTGGCTGGTTCTGGGCGGCGCGCTCGCGGCCGGTCTGTGGACCGAGCGCAAGCAACTGGTGTCGCGCGAGCGCGAGCGGCTGCGCCAGAGCGTGGACATCGTCCACGACAACGTGGCGCGCCAGCTCACGGCGACGGCCTCGGTGCTCGGGAGCCTGGTGCAGGAGCCCGTGCCGGAGCCGGGGCAGGCCAGGGAGCGCCGCCGCCTGGACGAGCGCCTGCGCTTCTTCGCGCAGGCCATGGGGGGCGTGCGCACCCTGAGCGTGTTCGATGCCTTCGGGAGCGTAGTGGCCTCCAACCGCGAGGAACTGGTCGGCGGCAACTTCGCCTACCGCAGCTACTTCCAAGATGTGCGCGCTGCCGCGCCGGACACGCTGCTGGTCAGCGCCCCCTTTCGCGCCGTCTCGGGGGGCTGGTACATCACCCTGATGCGCCGCGTGACACTGGAGGACGGCGCCTTCGGCGGGGCGGTCATGGCCACGCTGGATCCGGAGCAGTTCCTCACCCTGCTGCAGTCCGTGCGCTACGCGCCCGACATGATCACCGGCCTGGTGCATGGCGATGGGCTGCGTTTCGTGATGGTGGAGGAGTTTCCGCAGCCTCCCGAACAGGCCGACGTGGCGCGGGCGGGCACGCCCTTCACGCTTCACCTGCAAAGCGGGGCGCAGACCAGCGTCGTGCAGGGCCGGCTCAAGCCCGACGGGCCGCTGCTGCAGGCGGCAGTGCGCACCGTCTCGCCGCCGGCGCTGCACATGGATAAGCCGCTGGTGGCCGGCGTGGCGCGCGAGTGGGAGGCGCTGTTGGAGCCCTGGCGCACCGCCGCCTTGCTGGTCGGCGGGGGGTATGTGCTCCTGGGTCTGCTGGCCGGCGGCGCGCTGTCGCTGGTGCAGCGGCGCCGGCGCGAACTGCACGCCCAGGCGCGCGCCATGGCCGAGCGGGAGGCGGCCGTCGAGGCGCGCTGGCGTGCGGTGCTCGGCGCCACCAGCCTGGGGATCTGGGAGTGGCACGGCCCCGGAACGCCCACCCTGTTCTCGCCCGAATGGAAGCAGATGCTCGGCTACGGCGACGCCGAGATCGCCGATGGCGACCACGATTGGCACAGCCGCCTGCACCCGGACGAGCGCGAGCACGTGCTGGCGCAGCTGGAAGACCACCTCGCCGGGCGCACCCAGCTCTACGAACTGACCCACCGCATCCGGCGCAAGGATGGCAGCTACCGCTGGGTGCATGCGCGCGGGCGGGTGCTGCAACGCGATGCCCGCGGGCGGGTGCTGCACTTCGTGGGGGCCTATGGCGATGCCGCCGAGCAGGGCCAGCGCCAGATCCAGCTCGACAGGCTCGCGGAGCACGTGCCGGGCATGCTCTACCAGTTCCAGCGCGACGCCGACGGGCGCATGCACTTCCCCTACGCCAGCGCCGGCGCCCAGGAGATCTACGGCTTTGCGCCCCAGGCGTTGCGCGAGGACGCCCTGCAGGCGTTCGGGCGCATCCACCCGGACGATGTCGCAAGGGTGACCGTCAACGTGCGGCGCTCGGCAGAGACGCTCGAGCTGTGGTGCGATGAGTACCGCGTGCTGTTGCCAGGACGCGGCGAGCGCTGGCTCAACGGGCTGGCAAGACCGCAGCGCCTGGGCGATGGCGCGGTGCTCTGGTATGGCTACCTGCACGACGTGACTGTCGCCAAGCAGCAGGCGCTGCAACTGCAGGAGACCGAACGCCTGCTGCAGCACCTGATGCAGGAGATGCCCATCGGGCTGGCGCTGGTGGACGACGCGGGCCGCATGTATTTCCGCAATCGGCGCTTCGTCGAATACTTCGGCTATGGGGATGAGGAACTCTCCACACTGGAGCAATGGTGGCGCCTCATCTACCCGGACCCGGAATACCGGGCCAGGGTGGTTGCTGCCTGGGACGAGGCGCTCGCCCAGGCGGCGCAGCGCGGAGGCGACATCGCGCCCCAGGAATACCGCACCACTTCGCGCGATGGCAGCGAGCGCACCATGGCCATCGGCGGGCTGGTTTTCGGCGGGCATTTTCTTGCGACCTTCTTCGATCGCACCGAGCAGCAGGAGCAAAGCGAGCTGCTGCGCCGGCTGGCGTACATGGACAGCCTGACGGGCGTTGCCAACCGGCGCCACTTCGACCAGGCGCTGGATGCCGAATGGCGCCGCTGCCGGCGCAGCGGCAGGCCCCTGGCGTTGATCCTGTTCGACATCGACCACTTCAAGCAGTTCAACGACCTCTACGGGCACCAGGCGGGCGACGAGTGCCTGCGCGCCGTGGCCGGTGCGCTGCGCTCCGGCCTGGCGCGTCCGCACGATCTGGTGGCGCGCTACGGGGGCGAGGAATTCGTCTGCCTGCTGCCGGAGTGCGGCCTGGAGGGGGCCACCGCCAAGGCGCGCGCGCTGGCGGCCGCGGTGCAGGCGCTGGACATCGCCCACCGCGGCTCGCCGGCCGGCATCGTCACCCTGAGCGCCGGCGTGGCCTGCCTGGTGCCGGACGCTGATCACCAGCCCGAGGACCTGGTGGCCCTGGCGGATGCGCGCCTGTACCGCGCCAAGGCGCAGGGGCGCAACGGCGTGCACAATGGGAGCGAGCCCCCGGCCTGAGCGCGCCCGCCTGCGCCGCTGCCGGGGCACGAGAGCAAGCCCATGCCTGACGCCCCATCCGATACTCCTGGCACGCAGCTGCGCAGCGCCGACCCGGCCGACTGGCCGGGGG
>NZ_ALEE01000616.1 GCF_000282995.1 Melaminivora alkalimesophila | reverse complement strand
GGTCGCGCCCGGCTGGCGGCCCCTGGTCGACCATTTCTTCGCCAGCGAACGCGGCCAGCAGCTGCTCGCCTTCCTGCGCGCCCGCCTGGGCGCGGGTGCCACCATCTTCCCGCCGCAGCCGCTGCGTGCGCTGGAGCTCACGCCGCCCGAGTCCGTGCGCGTGGTCATCCTGGGCCAGGACCCCTACCACGGCCGCGGCCAGGCCGAGGGGCTGGCGTTTTCCGTGCAGCCCGGCGTGCGCATTCCGCCGTCGCTGCGCAACATCTTCAAGGAACTGCAGCGCGACCTCGGCACGCCGCCGCCACCCTTCCCGCAGCCCGGCGGCAGTCTGGTCAGGTGGGCGGAGAGCGGCGTGCTGCTGCTCAACACCACGCTCACCGTGGAAGAAGGCCAGGCAGCCAGCCATGCCGGCAAGAGCTGGGAGGTCTTGACCGATGCCGTGATCCGCCACGTGGCTGAAGGGCAGCGGCCGGTGGTCTTCATGCTCTGGGGCAGCCATGCCCAGGCCAAGCGCGCGCTCATCCCGCAAGACCGCGGCCACCTGGTGCTGCTGGCGAACCACCCCTCACCCCTGTCGGCCGAGCGCCCGCCCCGGCCCTTCATCGGCTGCGGACACTTCGGTCAGGCACGCGCCTTTCGCGAGCAGCACGGCTACTGAGCGCGCCGCCGGTCCGGGCAGCGCGGCCGGGCTGCTAGGAGCGCTGCCGGTCGGGAGGCGGAAGCAGCGCGGTCGCCAGGCCCAAGAGCGGCAGCCAGGCGCACCACTGGTACACGCGCACGATGCCGTGGCTGTCGGCCAGATGGCCCAGGCCGGCCGCCGCCATGCCGCTGATGCCGAACATCAGACCGAACATGACGCCCGAGACCAGGCCCACGCGGCTCGGCACGGCCTCCTGCGCATACACCACCAGCGCGGCGAAGGCCGAGGACATGACCAGGCCGATGGCGATCGCCAGCACGGCGGTCCAGAAGGCGCTCGCATGCGGCAGCAGCAGTGCGAACGGCGCCACGCCCAGGAACGAGACCCAGATCACCGCCTTGCGGCCGATCCGGTCGCCCACCGGGCCGCCGATGAAGGTGCCGGCCGCCACCGCCGCAAGGAACAGGAACAGGTAGAGCTGCGATTCCTGCACCGACAGCCCGAAGCGCTGCATCAGGTAGAAGGTGAAGTAATTGCTGAAGGTCGCGATGTAGGCGAACTTGGCGAACAGCAGCACCGCGATGACCAGCAGCGCGCGCACCAGCGCCGACCGCGCCAGCGGCGGGGCCGCATGCCGCGCGGTCGCTGCCAGGCGCGCCGGCGCGTGCCGCAGTGTCCAGCCGGTGATCCTCCACAGCACGGCGATCGCCGCCAGCGCCGCCAGCACCAGCCAGCCGATCGCGCTCTGTCCACGTGGCAGCACCACGGCGGCGGCCACCAGCGGCCCGATGGCCGAGCCGGCGTTGCCGCCGACCTGGAAGGTCGATTGCGCCGTGCCGAAGCGCCCGCCCGAGGCCATGCGCGCCACGCGCGAGGCTTCCGGATGGAAGGTGGAGGAGCCCACGCCGATCAGCGCCGCCGCCGCCAGCAGCATGGGATAGCTGCCCGCCACGGCCAGCAGCGCCACGCCCACCAGCGTCACCGACATGCCCAGCGGCAGCAGGTAGGGCAGGGGGCGCCGGTCGGTTTACAGGCCGATCCACGGTTGCAGCATCGAGGCCGTGAGCTGGTAGACCATGGAGATCCATCCGACCTGCGTGAAGCTCAGCGCGAACTGCGCCTTCAGCAGCGGGTAGATCGCTGGCAGCACGGCCTGGATCATGTCGTTGAGCAGGTGCGCGAGCGCCGCCGCACCGACGATGTGCGCCACGAAGCCCTCGGCCCGCGGCGCAGCGGGTGCGGCTGC
>NZ_ALEE01000615.1 GCF_000282995.1 Melaminivora alkalimesophila | reverse complement strand
GCGGGTGCGGCTGCCTGCACGGCAGCGGCGTCGCCGCTGCTCATGGCCGGCGCTCCAGCAGCATGGCATCGCCATAGCTGAAGAAGCGGTAGCGCTGCGCGATCGCGTACCGGTACAGGTCCATCACGTGCGCATGGCCGGCAAAGGCGCTGACCAGCATCATCAGCGTGCTCCGGGGCAGGTGAAAGTTGGTCACCAGCAGCTGAACCACCTGGAAGGCGAACCCGGGCGTGATGAAGATGCGGGTGTCGCCCGTCGCCTGCCCGGTCCGGGCCCAGGATTCGAGTGTGCGCACCGTGGTCGTGCCCACGGCCACCACGCGCCCGCCACGCTGG
>NZ_ALEE01000614.1 GCF_000282995.1 Melaminivora alkalimesophila | reverse complement strand
CGCCCGCCACGCTGGCGGCAGCGCTCCAGGGCCGCGAGCGTCCCGGGCGGGATGTCGTACCACTCGCTGTGCATGCGGTGCTCGGCCAGGTTCTCGGTCTTCACCGGCTGGAAGGTGCCCGCGCCCACGTGCAGCGTGACGCTGGCGCGCTCGATGCCGCGCGCGGCCAGGGCGGCCAGCACGCCCTCGTCGAAGTGCAGGGCTGCGGTGGGCGCGGCCACGGCGCCCGGCCGGGCCGCAAAGATCGTCTGGTAGCGCTGCGCATCCTCGGCTGCGTCCGGGTCCTCGCCGTCGCCTTGCCGGCGCTCGATGTAGGGCGGCAACGGCAGGTGGCCATGGCGCTCCATCAGCTCCCAGGCCGAGGCGCCGTCCGGCGCGTGCAGCGCCAGGCGAAACAGCGGCCCGTCCTCGTCGGGCCAGCGCGACAGCAGCGTGGCGTCGAAGCCGCCGCCTGTGCTGCCGCCCGCCAGGTGCAGCCGCGCGCCGGGGCGCGGCTTCTTGCTGACCTTCATGTGTGCCACCACCTCGCCCGCGTCCAGCACC
>NZ_ALEE01000613.1 GCF_000282995.1 Melaminivora alkalimesophila | reverse complement strand
CGGCATGCTGCTGGACATGTTCAGCACCTTCATCCGCCCGCCGCTGGCCTTCTCGCCGAAGATGCGCGCGCGCAGCACACGCGTGTCGTTGAAGACCAGCAGGTCGCCGGGCGCGAGCAGCGCGGGCAGCTCGCGAAAGACCCGGTCCACGGGCGGGGCGCTGCGGCCGTCGAGCAGGCGCGAGCCGCTGCGTTCGGAAGCGGGATGCTGGGCGATGAGGCCCTCGGGAAGGTCGAAGTCGAAGTCGCTCAGCGTATAGGGGCGTGCGGGCGTGGCCATGCGGGTCGGCGAAGGGCGGGCGGGGACAACCGGCGATTGTCGCAAACCATCCGCGCCGCGTGGCGGCCCCGGCACGGGCCCGGCCCGGCAGACCCGCTCAGGCCGGCTCGGCCTCCAGCGCGTCCATCCACAGCGTGTCCAGGTCGGGAAAGCCCCAGCGCTCGGGGTCCTCGCGCCCGGCGATGCGCTCCGTGCAGCCGGGCGCGCCCAGGTCGAGCACCTCGGGCGGGATGCGCAGGCCCGAGCGCGTGGAAAAGAAGCTCTTGACGCGCGGCGTCACCAGGGAGTCGCCCGACTGCGCCATGACGACCGCCAGCCGGCCCGACTCGAGCCGCACCAGCGAGCCCGCCGGGTAGATGCCGATGGTCTTCACGAAGGCCTGGAACAGGCGGCTGTCGAGGTGGCTGTGCGTCCATTGCGCCATGCGCCGCAGCGCCTCGGAAGGGTCCCAGCCGCGCTTGTAGGGCCGGTTGGAGGTGATGGCGTCGTAGACGTCGCAGATCGCCGCCATGCGCGCCAGCAGGCCGATCTGCTCGCCCTGCAGGCCGTGCGGGTAGCCGCTGCCGTCCATCTTCTCGTGGTGGTGCAGACAGGCGTCGAGCACCGGCTGCGGCATGTGGGCCTGCTGCAGCAGGGCGTGGCCGGCCACCGGATGGTCGCGGATCTGCGCGAACTCCGCGTCGCTCAGCCGCCCCGGCTTGTTCAGGACGGCCAGCGGGACGGCTGCCTTGCCCATGTCGTGCAGCAGGCCGGCCGTGCCCGCCAGCTGCACGCCCGGCTCCTTCATGCCCAGCTGGCGCGCCAGCGCCACCATCAGGCCGCACACCGCGACCGAATGCATGTAGGTGTAGTTGTCCGAGGTCTTCAGGCGCGCCAGGCTGATGAGCGCGCCGGGGTTGCGCGCCACGGAGGCCGAGATCTGGTCGACCAGCCCGTCCACCTGCCGCGGGTCCACCGTGCGGCCCATGCGGGCCTCGCTGAACATTTCCGTGACGGCGTCGCGCGCGCTGGCGCAGATGGCGGCTGCGCGGCGCAGTTCGACCTCGATGCTGGTGGGCTGCCGGTCGGTCCCGCGGCTGCCGTC
>NZ_ALEE01000612.1 GCF_000282995.1 Melaminivora alkalimesophila | reverse complement strand
GCGGCTGCCGTCCTCGGCCGCGCCGGCGAGCACCTCGGGAGGCGCGGCAGGGGCGGACGGCGGCCGGAAGGGGGCGCTTTCTTCCACGTCCAGGCCCTTGGAGGTGTCGATCCACAGCGTCTGGATCCGCGTGCGCCGGATGCGCTCCAGGTCCTGCGGGTCCGTGAGCAGGAAGCGCGTGCGCCAGAAGGGATGTTCCATCCACGAGCCGCAAAGCCCGTGCACGTGCATGCCCAGGCGCAGCTGCTGGATCGGGATGCGTTTGAGCATGTCGCAGGAACAGGAAAGCAAGAACAGCCAGGCACAGCGCTTCGGGGCGCCCACCAGCCCGCATTGTGGCACGCCCGCCATACAAATGGTTACGGCCCCTGTGGCGGGTGGTGCCGCGCGATGCCGGGCGCCGCCGGCG
>NZ_ALEE01000611.1 GCF_000282995.1 Melaminivora alkalimesophila | reverse complement strand
GGGCGCCGCCGGCGGCCGTACACTTGGTCCACCCCGCTCCCGGCGCCCGCCTGCAGGAGCTTCTCGCGCCCCTTGCCACCATGACCCCGGCCCCCGCCTCCCAGGCTGCCCCCGCGCGCCGCGCGCCGCCGAGCCCGGCGCGCCAGGCGCTGCATAAGCTCGGCCTGGTGCGCGACATCGACCTGGCGCTGTACCTGCCATTGCGCTACGAGGACGAGACGCGCATCACGCCGATCGGCAGCGCCCGCGAGGGCGCGACGGTGCAGGTCGAAGGGACGGTGACGGCCTGCGAGGTCCAGTACCAGCCGCGCCGGCAGCTGGTGGTGCGCCTGCAGGACGCCACCGGCAGCTGCGAGCTGCGTTTTTTCAGCTTCTACCCCTCCCACCAGAAGGCCATGGCGGTGGGGACCCGGCTGCGCGCCCGCGGGGAGGTGCGCGGCGGCTTCTGGGGTCGGCAGATGCTGCACCCGGCCTTCAAGCGCGCCGAGGGCGAGCTGCCGGCCGCGCTCACGCCCGTCTATCCGACGGTCGCGCAGCTGCCGCAGGCCTACCTGCGCCGCGCCATCGCCACCGCGCTGACGCGCGTGCCCCTGCCCGAGACCATCCCGCCCGAGCTGGCGCCGCCGCCCGCTGCGGGCGCGCAGGCGGCGTGGAGCCTGCGCGAGGCGCTGTTCTTCCTGCACCACCCGCCCCCCGAGGCGGCACTGGCGGCGCTGGAAGACCGCAGCCACCCGGCCTGGCACCGGCTGAAGGCCGAGGAGCTGCTGGCGCAGCAGCTGTCACAGTGGCGGGCGCGACGCGAGCGTGCGGGCCTGGCGGCGCCCGTGCTGCGCCCGGGGCGCGAGGCGCCGCTGCACGAGCAGCTGCTTGCCGCCCTGCCGTTCTCGCTCACGGCGGCGCAGCGGCGCGTGAGCGGCGAGATCCTGCGCGACCTGGGCCAGGCGCGGCCCATGCACCGCCTGCTGCAGGGCGACGTCGGCTCGGGCAAGACGGTGGTGGCGGCGCTGGCCGCCTGCGTGTGCATCGACGCCGGCTGGCAGTGCGCGCTGATGGCGCCCACCGAGATCCTGGCCGAGCAGCACTTCGCCAAGCTGGTGGAGTGGCTGGAG
>NZ_ALEE01000610.1 GCF_000282995.1 Melaminivora alkalimesophila | reverse complement strand
GTGGCTGGAGCCGCTGCTGGCCGCGCGCGGGCGGCACGTCGCCTGGCTGGCGGGGGCGCAGAAAAAACGCGAGCGCGCCTCCATGCTGGCGGCCATCGAGGACGGCACGGCGGCCCTGGTGGTGGGCACGCACGCCGTCATCCAGGAGCAGGTGCGCTTCCACCGCCTGGCGCTGGCGGTGATCGACGAGCAGCACCGCTTCGGCGTCGCCCAGCGCCTGGCGCTGCGCAGGAAGCTCCATGAGGGGGCCGAGGCCGGCAGGGCGCTCGAGCCGCACCTGCTGATGATGAGCGCCACGCCCATCCCGCGCACGCTGGCCATGAGCTACTACGCGGACCTGGACGTGTCCACCATCGACGAGCTGCCGCCCGGGCGCACGCCCGTGCTCACCCGGCTGGTCTCGGACAGCCGGCGCGAGGAGGTCATCCAGCGCATCGCGGCGCAGGTGGCGGCCGGGCGGCAGGTCTATTGGGTCTGCCCGCTGATCGAGGAGAGCGAGGCGCTGGACCTGAGCAACGCCACGGCCACACACCTGGAACTGAGCGAGGCGCTGCCGCAGGTGCGCGTGGGCCTGCTGCACTCGCGCATGCCGGTGGCGGACAAGCGCGCCGTGATGGAGGAATTCAAGGCCGGGCGCATGGGTGTGCTGGTCTCCACCACCGTGATCGAGGTCGGCGTGGACGTGCCCAACGCCTCGCTGATGGTGATCGAGCACGCCGAGCGCTTCGGCCTGTCGCAGTTGCACCAGCTGCGCGGGCGCGTGGGCCGCGGGGCGGCGGCCTCGGCCTGCGTGCTGATGTATTCCACCGGCGAGACCGGACGGCTGGGCGAGACGGCGCGCGAGCGCCTCAGGGCCATGCACGAGACCACCGACGGCTTCGAGATCGCGCGGCGCGACCTGGAGATCCGCGGGCCGGGCGAGTTCCTGGGCGCACGGCAGTCGGGCGACGCGCTGTTGCGCTTTGCCGACCTGCAGCAGGATGCCCCACTGCTGGAGTGGGCGCGCGAGGCGGCGCCGCAGCTGCTCGAGCGCCACCCGCAGCTGGCCGAGCAGCACATCGAGCGCTGGCTGGGTTCGCGGGCGGAATTCCTCAAGGCATAGCGCGGGGCTATGGGGCGGCGGTGCACAATTGGCGCATGCCCGTGGACGCCGTGACATGACCCTGACCGAACTCAAGTACATCGTCGCCGTGGCGCGCGAGAAGCATTTCGGCCGCGCGGCCGAGGCCTGCCACGTCTCGCAGCCGACGCTCTCGGTGGCCGTGCGCAAGCTCGAGAACGAGCTGGAGGTCAAGCTCTTCGAGCGCAGCGCGAGCGAGGTCAGCGTCACGCCCCTGGGCGAGGAGATCGTGCGCCAGGCGCAGAGCGTGCTGGAACAGGCCGCCGCCATCAAGGAAATCGCCAAGCGCGGCAAGGACCCGCTGGCCGGCGCGCTGACCCTGGGCGTGATCTACACCATCGGCCCCTACCTGCTGCCCGAGCTGGTGCGCCACGCCATCGCCCGCACCCCGCAGATGCCGCTGATGCTGCAGGAGAACTTCACCGTGCGCCTGCTGGAGATGCTGCGCACCGGCGAGATCGACTGCGCCATCCTGGCCGAACCCTTTCCCGACACCGGCCTGGCGATCGCGCCGCTGTACGACGAGCCCTTCATGGCGGCGGTGCCGGCCAGCCACCCGCTGGCGGCGCAGGACTCGGTCAGCGCCACGCAACTGAAGAACGAGACCATGCTGCTGCTGGGCGCCGGCCACTGCTTTCGCGACCACGTGCTGGAGGTCTGCCCGGAATTCGCGCGCTACGCGACCAACGCCGAAGGGATCCGCCGCACCTTCGAGGGCTCGTCGCTGGAGACCATCAAGCACATGGTCTCGGCCGGCATGGGCGTGACGCTGGTGCCGCGCCTGTCGGTGCCGCGCGATGCGCTGCACGCCGGCGCGCGCCGCCGCAAAAGCGACATCGCTCCGATCCGCTACCTGCCCATCGTCGAGGCCGACGGCAGCCCGCCGCCCCAGCGCCGCGTGGTGCTGGCCTGGCGGCGCAGTTTCACCCGCTACGAAGCCGTGGCCGCACTGCGCAATGCGGTCTACGCCTGCGAGCTGCCCGGCGTGGCGCGGCTATCCTGAGGTCCCCCTGTCCCATCGTTTCTTTGTAAAGGAGAGCACATGCCCAAGAAGACAGCCAGTCCCAAGACCCTCGGCGCCACGGGCGGCGCCCCGCGCATCAACATCGGCATCAGCGACAAGGACCGCGCAGCCATCGCCCAGGGCCTGTCGCGCCTGCTGGCCGACACCTACACGCTGTACCTGACGACCCACAACTTCCACTGGAACGTCACCGGCCCGATGTTCAACACGCTGCACGCCATGTTCATGGAGCAGTACACCGAGCTGTGGAACGCGGTCGATCCGATCGCCGAGCGCATCCGCGCGCTGGGCCACCACGCCCCCGGCTCCTACGCCGCCTTCGGCAAGCTGGCCAGCCTGGCCGACGCGCCGGAGGATCCGCCCTCTGCGCTGGAGATGGTGCGCATCCTGGTCGAGGGCCACGAGGGCGTGGCGCGCACCGCCCGCGAGATGTTCCCGGCGGCGGAGAAGGCGAGCGACGAGCCCACCGCCGACCTGCTGACCCAGCGCCTGACGGTGCACGAGCAGACGGCCTGGATGCTGCGCTCGCTGCTGGAGGAATGACCCAGCCCCCTGCCGCCGTGCCCGCCTCGGCCCGCTCGCCCGCGCCCGGGCGCAGCCGCCTCGCGCTCTACCTCGACCTGGTCCGCTTCGACCGGCCGGCCGGCTGGCTGGTGCTGGTCTGGCCGACGCTGGTGGCGCTGTGGGTGGCGGCCGGCGGCTTTCCCGGCTGGCACCTGCTGGCCGTGTTCGTCGCCGGCACGGTGCTGATGAGGAGCAGCGGCTGCTGCGTCAACGACGTCGCCGACCGGAATTTCGACCGGCACGTGAAGCGCACCCAGGCGCGGCCGGTCACCACCGGCCAGGTCTCGGTGCGCGAGGCGTTGCTGCTGGCCGCGGCACTGGCGCTCGTTGCCTTCGCGCTGGTGCTGACCACACGCCGAGAGGCGGTCGCCTGGTCGGTGCCGGCGGTGCTGTTCACCATCCTCTACCCCTTCACCAAGCGTTTCTTCGCCATGCCGCAGGCTTTCCTCGGCATCGCCTTCAACTTCGGCATCGTGATCGCCTTCGCGGCGGTGCAGGGCGAGGTGCCGCAGCAGGCATGGCTGCTGTGGCTGGCCAACCTGTTCCTGGTGCTGGCCTACGACACCGAGTACGCCATGGTGGACCGCGACGACGACCTGAAGATCGGCATGAGGACCTCGGCGATCACGCTCGGGCGCTTCGACGTGGCGGGCGTGATGCTGTTCTTCCTGCTGTGCCTGGCGCTCACCGCGGCCGTGCTGCTGCCGCTGGGCCTGGGCTGGCCCGTGTGGCTGGGCCTGGGGGCGGCGGCGGCCCAGGTGGCGTGGCACTACACACTGATCCGCGGCCGCACGCGCGAGGGTTGCTTCATCGCCTTCAGCAAGAGCCACTGGATTGGCGCGACGCTCTTTGCCGGCGTGGCGCTGGGCTTTGCCCTGCGCTGACGCGCTCGCGCCGCCTGCCTCAGCCGCCGAACTCGGTCGCCAGCTCCCGGGCGCGCCGCTGGGCGGCGTGCATGGCGGCGATGAAATGCTCCGGCACGCCCGCCTCCTGCAGGTGCGTAATGGCCGCGTGCGTGGTGCCGCCTGGGCTGGTCACGCGCTGGCGCAGCAGCTGCGGCGCGTCGTCGGAGCGCGCCGCCAGTGCCGCCGCGCCCTGGAAGGTGGCGATCGCCAGCTGCTGCGCATCGGTGGGCTCCAGCCCCATCTCCACTCCGGCGCGGGCCATCGCCTCCAGGAACAGGAACACATAGGCCGGACCGGAGCCGGACAGGGCCGTGACCGCGTCCAGCAATTCCTCGCGCTCCACCCACAATGTCTGGCCCGTGGGCCGCAGCACCTGCTCGACCAGTTCGCGGCCGGCCTCGCCCACCTCGGCGCGAGCGAACAGCCCCGTCATCCCCTGACCCACCAGTGCCGGCGTGTTGGGCATGGCGCGCACGATGGCCTGGCTGCCCAGCCAGCGGGCGATGCTGTCGGTGGTGATGCCCGCCGCCACGCTCAGGTGCAGCGCGTCGGCCGGCGCGTGGGGGCGCACCTGCGCGGCCGCGGCGGCGAAGGTCTGGGGCTTGACCGCCCACACCACCAGCCGCGCGTGCGCCAGCTGCGGCCCGGCGGCCGGCTGCGGCGCCAGGCCGAAGTCCTGTTGCAACGCCGCGCGCGCCGGCTCGAAGGGCTCCACCACCTCGATCCGGTCGGGGGGCAGGCCCTGCCGGAGCAATCCGCCGATCAGGGCGCTGGCCATGTTGCCGCCGCCGATGAAGGCCAGGGGAAGGTCGAGCGGGGTGTCGGGAGAGGGGTTCATGGCAAGAGGCTCCGGCCGCGGCGGGCGCGTGGGTCAGGAAAGCGGTGATTGTCCGCCCTGGGCGGGCGCCAGCGTCGCCTGGGCCACGGCGTGCTCCCAGCGCGCCATCAGTTCCTGGGCGCGCGCGCGCTCCATGGTCGGCACGAAGCGCCGCTCGACGCGCCACAGGCCCGCCAGCTCCTCCCGGCTGCCATAGACCCCGCTGGCCAGGCCGGCCAGGTAGGCCGCGCCCAGGGCGGTGGTCTCCACGCAGGCCGGGCGCACCACGGGGATGCCCAGCAGGTCGGCCTGGAACTGCATCAGCAGATCGTTCACGCAGGCGCCGCCGTCCACGCGCAGCTCGGACACCGGTGCGCCGCCCGCGGCCACCGCGTCGCGGCTCATGGCACCGAGCAGCGCGGCGCTCTGGTAGGCGATGGATTCGAGCGCCGCGCGCGCGATGTGCGCCAGCGTCGTGCCGCGCGTGAGGCCGGTGATGGTGCCGCGCGCATCGGGCTGCCAGTAGGGCGCGCCCAGGCCGGTGAACGCCGGCACCATCACCACGCCGCCCGAATCGGGCACGCTCTCGGCCAGTTGCTGTACCTCGCTGCTCGCGCGGATCGCGTGCAGGCCGTCGCGCAGCCATTGCACCACCGCGCCGCCGACGAACACGCTGCCCTCCATGGCGTACTCGGGCGTGGCCGTGGCCTGCGCCGCGCTGGTGGTCAGGAGGCCGTTCTCGCTTTTCTCGAAGCGGTGGCCGGTGTGCATCAGCATGAAGCAGCCCGTGCCATAGGTGTTCTTGGCCATGCCTGCGGAGAAGCACGCCTGGCCGAAGAGGGCGCTTTGCTGGTCGCCCGCGACGCCCGCGATCGGGATTGAGCCGCCCAGCAGCCCGGCGGCGGTGCGGCCGAACTCCATGCTGGCCGAGGGCAGCACTTCCGGCATGAGGGAGCGCGGAATGTCCATGAGCGCCAGCAGCTCGTCGTCCCACTGGTTGGTGTGGACGTTGAACAGCATGGTGCGGCTGGCGTTGCTCACGTCCGTCACATGGCGCGCGCCGTCCGTGAGCTGCCAGACCAGCCAGCTGTCCACGGTGCCGAAGGCCAGCTCGCCGGCTTCCGCCGCCGCGCGCGCGCCGGGCACGTGCTCCAGCAGCCATTGCAGCTTGGTCGCGGAGAAGTAGGCATCGATCAGCAGGCCCGTCTTCTCGCGGATCAGGGCCTCGTGGCCCTCCTCGCGCAGCCGCGCGCAGGCGGGCTCGGCCCGGCGGTCCTGCCAGACGATGGCGTGGTGGATGGGGGCGCCGGTCCTGCGGTTCCACACCAGCGTGGTCTCGCGCTGGTTGGTGATGCCGATGGCGCGCACCTCGGCGGCGCCGATGCCGGCCTGCGCCAGCGCCGCGCGCGCGGTGGCCAGCTGCGTGCGCCAGATCTCGCGCGGATCGTGTTCCACCCAGCCGGGGCGCGGATAGATCTGCGGCAACTCCTGCTGGGCCTGCGCCACGAGGCGGCCCGCCGGGTCGAAAACGATGGAGCGCGAACTGGAGGTGCCCTGGTCGAGGGCCAGCAGGTAGGTCTTCGTCATGGCGGCCGAGGATACGGCGGCCGCGCGGG
>NZ_ALEE01000609.1 GCF_000282995.1 Melaminivora alkalimesophila | reverse complement strand
CGGCCGCGCGGGGGCTGCACGCGCGGGTGCGCCGGCGCGGGGCCGGAGAACGGCAGTTTCGGGTAAACCCCGACACGACCGCGCCAACTGGGTGAGAATCGCGTCCATGACCGCCGAGACCGCCGCCCCCCTGCCCACCGACCGCGCCCACCTGCTCGCCCGCCTGGCCGAGCCCACAACCTACGACCTCGCCGTCGTCGGCGGCGGCGCCACCGGCCTGGGCGTGGCGCTGGATGCGGCGGCGCGGGGCTTCTCGGTGGTGCTGCTGGAGTCGCACGATTTCGCCAAGGGCACGTCGTCCCGCGCCACCAAGCTGGTGCACGGCGGCGTGCGCTACCTGGCGCAGGGCAACATCGCCCTGGTGCGCGAGGCACTGCACGAGCGCACCACGCTGCTGAAGAACGCGTCCCACCTGGCGCAGCCGCTGGCCTTCGTCATGCCCTCCTACAAGCTGTGGGAGACGCCGTTCTACGGCACGGGCCTGAAGATGTACGACGCGCTGGCCGGCAAGGCCGGGCTGGGCGCCACCGAATGCCTGGGCCGCATGGAGACCCTGCGCTGCCTGCCGACCGCCGTGGCCGAGGGGCTGAAGGGCGGCGTGAAATACTGGGACGGTCAGTTCGACGATGCGCGCCTGGCGCTTGCCCTGGCGCGCACGGCTGCGGCGCGCGGCGCCCTGTTGGTCAACTATTGCCCGGTGACCGATCTGCGCTACGAGGCCGGCAAGGTCGCCGGCGTGGTTTGCGAGGATGCGGAAAGCGGGCGGCGCTTCGAGGTGCGCGCGCGCTGCGTGGTGAACGCCACGGGCGTGTGGGTGGACGCGCTGCGCCAGCGCGACGGCGAGGCGGCGGGCCGCCAGCTGCCCGCCATGGTCGCCCCCAGCCAGGGCGTGCACCTGGTCGTGGACCGCGAATTCCTGCCCAGTGAGCACGCGCTGATGGTCCCCAAGACGGCGGACGGGCGCGTGCTGTTCGCCGTGCCGTGGCTGGGCAAGCTGATCCTGGGCACCACCGACAGCCCGCGCCACGACCTGGCGCGCGAGCCCGTGGCGATGCGCGAGGAGGTCGCCTTCATCCTGGGCGAGGCTGCGCGCTACCTGCGCCGCGCGCCGAAGGCCGAGGACGTGCGCAGCATCTGGGTGGGGCTGCGCCCGCTGGTCAAGCCGCAGAACGACGAGGGGGGCGCCACCAAGGGCATCAGCCGCGAGCACACGGTGCTGGCGAGCCCCAGTGGCCTGGTCACGGTGACGGGCGGCAAGTGGACCACCTACCGCGCCATGGCCGAGGACGTGCTGGACAAGTGTTTCGAGGCCGGGTTGCTGCCGCGCCGCGCCGCGGGCGCCACGGCCTCGCTGCCGGTGGTGGGGGCGCCCACGCAGCCGCCGCGCCACGGCATGCACGAGCCCCAGGGCCTGCACTCCTACGGCAGCGAGGCGGCCCAGGTGGTGGCCTTGCCGGGCGCGGACGTGGCGCTGGCCGAGGGTTTCAGCGAGGCCATGGTGCGCTGGGCCGTGCGCCACGAATACGCACGCACCGTGGAGGACGTGCTGGCCCGGCGCGTGCGCGTGCTGTTCCTGAACGCGCGCCTGGCGCAGCGGCTGGCGCCGCGTGTGGCCGCGATCCTGGCCGAGGAACTGCCCGGCCACGACCCGCAGCTGGCCGCCTTCGAGGCGCTGGCACAGCAGTACGCCCGCGTGCCGCGCTAGGCGAGCGCCCGCGCGATCGGTCCCCAGCGAAAAAGATGGGTGAAGGGGCTTGACGGCCTCTTGCGTCTTTGCGACAATTGCCGGCTTCGCGCCATATTGCCTATGGCGCGAGGCTTATCTGCCCAGCGGAAACGCTTGCGAAACGATTTGCGGCGTGGACGACGGGCCCAAGACTGACTGGCGCTTGCCTTCCTGCATCCGGTTCTCGGGTGAGGGGCCGCTGGTACAAGTTGGGAATATTCACATGATCCAGACAGAAACTCGGTTGGACGTCGCCGACAACACCGGCGCGAAGTCCGTGCAGTGCATCAAGGTGCTGGGCGGCTCCAAGCGCCGCTACGCCAGCGTCGGCGACATCATCAAGGTGAGCGTCAAGGAGGCTGCTCCGCGCGGACGCGTCAAGAAGGGCGAGATCTACAGCGCCGTGGTGGTGCGCACCGCCAAGGGCATCCGCCGCGCAGACGGCTCGCTCGTCAAGTTCGACGGCAATGCCGCCGTGCTGCTCAACACCAAGCTGGAGCCCATCGGCACCCGCATCTTCGGCCCCGTGACGCGCGAGCTGCGCAGCGAGCGCTTCATGAAGATCGTGTCCCTGGCTCCGGAAGTCCTCTGAAAAGGGAAGCCCCATGAACAAGATCCGCAAGGGTGACGAAGTCATCGTGCTCGCCGGGCGCGACAAGGGCAAGCGCGGCACCGTCTCGGCGCGCAAGGACGACTCCTACCTCATCATCGAGGGCATCAACCTCGTCAAGAAGCACGTCAAGCCCAACCCCATGAAGGGCACCGTGGGCGGCATCGTGGAGAAGGCCATGCCCATCCACCAGTCCAACGTGGCGATCTTCAACGCCGCCACCGGCCGCGCCGATCGCGTGGGCATCAAGGTGCAGGACGACGGCAAGCGCGTGCGTGTCTACAAGTCCAGCGGCGCCGAAATCAAGACGGCTTAAAGGATCCCCCATGGCACGACTGCAAAAACTCTACCGCGAGAAGATCGCCGCCGAACTGAAGGAAAAGTTCGGCTACCAATCCATCATGGAAGTCCCGCGCCTCACGAAGATCACGCTCAACATGGGCGTGAGCGAGGCCGTGGCCGACAAGAAGGTGATGGACAACGCCGTGGCCGACCTCACAAAAATAGCCGGCCAGAAGCCCGTGGTCACCAAGGCCAAGCGCGCCATCGCCGGCTTCAAGATCCGTGAAGGCCAGGCGATCGGCTGCATGGTCACGCTGCGTGGCGTGCGCATGTACGAGTTCCTGGACCGCTTCGTCACCGTGGCCCTGCCGCGCGTGCGCGACTTCCGCGGCATCTCCGG
>NZ_ALEE01000608.1 GCF_000282995.1 Melaminivora alkalimesophila | reverse complement strand
TCCGGCCGCGCCTTCGACGGCCGCGGCAACTACAACATCGGTGTGAAAGAGCAGATCATCTTCCCCGAGATCGAGTACGACAAGGTGGACGCGCTGCGCGGCTTGAACATCAGCATCACCACCACGGCCAAGACCGACGAGGAAGCCAAGGCGCTGCTCGCGGGCTTCCGCTTCCCGTTCAAGAACTGAGAGAGCGTCCTATGGCTAAGAAAGCTTTGATCGAGCGCGAGCTCAAGCGCGAAAAACTGGCTGCCAAGTACGCCGCCAAGTATGCCGAACTGAAGGCCATCGCCGGCGATGCCAAGCGCACCGACGAGGAGCGCGAGGCGGCCCGCCTGGGCCTGCAAAAGCTCCCGCGCAACGCCAACCCCACGCGCCAGCGCAACCGCTGCGAGATCACGGGCCGCCCGCGCGGCACCTTCCGCCAGTTCGGTCTGGCGCGCAACAAGATCCGCGAACTGGCCTTTGCCGGCGACATCCCCGGTGTCACCAAGGCCAGCTGGTAAGCGCAGCAGGAGAGATACAACATGAGCATGAGTGATCCCATCGCCGACCTGCTGACCCGCATCCGCAATGCGCAGATGGTCTCCAAGGCGTCCGTGTCGGTGCCGTCCTCCAAGGTGAAGGTCGCCATCGCCCAGGTGCTCAAGGACGAGGGCTACATCGACGGCTTCGAGGTGAAGACCGAAGGTGGCAAGTCGGAACTCGAAATTGCCCTGAAATACTATGCCGGCCGCCCGGTGATCGAGCGCATCGAGCGCGTGAGCCGTCCCGGCCTGCGCGTGTACAAGGGCGCCAGTGCCATCCCCCAGGTCATGAACGGCCTGGGCGTGGCCATCGTCACTACCCCCAAGGGCGTGATGACCGACCGCAAGGCGCGCGCCACCGGTGTCGGCGGCGAAGTGCTGTGCTACGTGGCCTGATGCCCGCGTCGAGGAGAACCCAGAAATGTCCCGAGTAGGCAAATCCCCGGTGACCATCCCCCAAGGCGTGGATGTGTCCATCAAGGACGATCAGATCAGCGTCAAGGGCGCCGGCGGCTCGCTGCAGCTGCGCCAGAACCCGCTGGTCCGCGTCGACAACAACGACGGCAAGCTGAGCTTCACGCCGGCCGACGGTTCGCGCGAAGCCAACGCCATGAGCGGCACCGTGCGCCAGCTGGTGAACAACATGGTGGTGGGCGTGAGCCAGGGCTTCGAGAAGAAGCTGACGCTGATGGGCGTGGGCTTTCGCGCCACGGCATCCGGCTCCAAGCTGAACCTGAACATCGGCTTCTCGCACCCCGTGGCCTTCGACATGCCGGCCGGCATCACGGTCGCGACCCCGACCCCGACCGAGATCGTGGTCAAGGGCGCCGACCGCCAGGCCGTGGGCCAGATGGCCGCCGAGATCCGCGCAGCACGCCCGCCGGAGCCCTACAAGGGCAAGGGCATCCGCTATGCGGACGAGAAGGTCGTGATCAAAGAGACCAAGAAGAAGTAAGGAGCTGCAACATGTTGACCAAGAAAGAGCAGCGTCTTCGCCGTGCGCGCCAGACCCGCATCCGCATCGCCCAGCAGGGCGCCGTGCGCCTGGCCGTGCACCGCACGAACCTCCACATCTACGCCAGCGTGATCTCTGCCGACGGCTCGCGCGTGCTTGCCACGGCGTCCACGGTCGAGCCCGAGGTGCGCCAGTCCCTGGGCGGCGCGGGCAAGGGCGGCAATGCCGCCGCGGCCCAGGTCGTGGGCAAGCGCATTGCCGAGAAGGCCAAGGCCGCCGGCATCGAGAAGGTGGCCTTCGACCGTGCCGGCTTTGCCTACCACGGTCGCGTCAAGGCCCTGGCGGAAGCGGCCCGCGAAGCCGGCCTGCAGTTCTGAAGCGGAGCGAATCAACAATGGCTAAATTTCAACCCCGGATGCAGGACGACGGTCGCGACGACGGTCTGCGCGAGAAGATGATCGCGGTCAACCGCGTGACCAAGGTCGTGAAGGGCGGGCGCATTCTCGGTTTCGCCGCGCTGACCGTGGTCGGCGACGGTGACGGCCGCATCGGCATGGGCAAGGGCAAGTCCAAGGAAGTGCCCTCGGCCGTGCAGAAGGCCATGGAAGAGGCCCGCCGCAAGATGTTCAAGGTGTCGCTCAAGGAAGGCACCATCCACCACAACGTGACCGGCCACCACGGCGCGGCCGTGGTGATGATGGCTCCCGCCCCGAAGGGTACCGGCATCATCGCCGGCGGCCCGATGCGCGCCGTCTTCGAGGTCATGGGCATCACCGACATCGTGGCCAAGAGCCACGGCTCGTCCAACCCGTACAACATGGTGCGTGCAACGCTCGACGCGCTGGCCAACTGCACGACGCCGGCCGAAGTGGCCGCCAAGCGTGGCAAGTCGGTCGAAGAGCTGTTTGCCGCCTGATGGAGTCAGCTGACATGACAACCCAACCCACCGTGAAGATTCAATTGGTGCGCAGCCCCATCGGCACCAAGGAATCGCACCGCGCCACCATCCGTGGCCTGGGCCTGCGCAAGCTCAACAGCGTGAGCGAGCTCAAGGACACGCCCGAAGTGCGCGGCATGATCAACAAGATCAGCTACCTGGTCAAAGTCCTCTGAAAGGGTGCGTGATGGAACTCAATAGCATCAAGCCCGCAGCAGGGGCCACGCGCGAGCGCCGCCGCATCGGCCGCGGCATCGGCTCGGGCTTCGGCAAGACTGGCGGCCGCGGCCACAAGGGCCAGAAGTCGCGCTCCGGCGGCTACCACAAGGTCGGCTTCGAAGGCGGCCAGATGCCGCTGCAGCGCCGGCTCCCGAAGCGCGGCTTCAAGTCGCAGACGCTCAAGTTCAATGCCGAGGTGACGCTGTCGGCCCTGGAGCGCCTGGGCGCCGACGAAGTCGACGTGCTGGCCCTCAAGAAGGCCGGCCTGGTCGATGAGCTGGCCCGCGTGGTCAAGGTCATCAAGAGCGGCGAGATCACCCGCGCCGTCAAGCTCTCCGGCATCGCCGCCACGGCTGGCGCCAAGGCCGCCATCGAGGCGGCCGGCGGCAGCGTGGCCTGATCGGCTCTTTGCGAAAGGCACCCGTGGCTACGAACGCGGCTCAACTGGCGAAGACCGGCAAGTTCGGCGACCTTCGCCGGCGCCTGGTCTTCCTGCTGCTCGCGCTGGTCGTGTACCGCGCGGGCACGCACATTCCCGTCCCCGGGATCGACCCGGCGCAACTGCAGCAGCTGTTCAGCGGCCAGCAGGGCGGCATCCTCAACCTCTTCAACATGTTCTCGGGCGGCGCGCTGTCGCGCTTCTCGGTCTTCGCTCTGGGGATCATGCCGTACATCTCGGCGTCGATCATCATGCAGCTGATGACCTACGTGATGCCCGCCTTCGAGCAGCTGAAGAAGGAAGGGGAGGCCGGCCGGCGCAAGATCACGCAGTACACCCGCTACGGCACCGTCGGCCTGGCGCTCTTTCAGTCGCTGGGCATCGCCGTGGCGCTGGAGAGCCAGGCCGGGCTGGTGATCGAGCCGGGCTTCGGCTTTCGCATGACGGCGGTGGTCAGCCTGACGGCCGGCACCATGTTCCTCATGTGGCTGGGCGAGCAGATCACCGAGCGGGGGCTGGGCAACGGCATCTCGATCCTGATCTTCGCCGGCATCGCCGCCGGCCTGCCGAGCGCCATGGGCGGTCTGCTGGAGCTGGTGCGCACCGGCGCGATGAGCATCATCGTGGCGATCTTCATCGTGCTGGTCGTTGGCCTGGTCACCTACTTCGTGGTCTACGTCGAGCGTGGGCAGCGCAAGATCCTGGTGAACTACGCGCGCCGGCAGGTGGGCAACAAGGTGTACGGCGGCCAGTCCTCGCACCTGCCGCTCAAGCTGAACATGGCAGGCGTGATCCCGCCGATCTTCGCCTCGTCGATCATCCTGCTGCCGGCCACCGTGGTCGACTGGTTCAGCGCCGGGGAGTCCATGCGCTGGCTGCGCGACATCGCCGGCTCGCTCACCCCGGGCCAGCCGATCTACGTGCTGCTGTACGCGGGCGCCATCATCTTCTTCTGCTTCTTCTACACCGCGCTGGTCTTCAACAGCCGCGAGACGGCAGACAACCTGAAGAAGAGCGGCGCCTTCATCCCGGGCATCCGCCCGGGCGAGCACACGGCGCGCTACATCGACAAGATCCTGGTGCGCCTGACGCTGGCCGGGGCGATCTACATCACCTTCGTGTGCCTGCTGCCGGAGTTCCTGATCCTGAAGTACAACGTGCCGTTCTACTTCGGCGGGACCTCGCTGCTGATCATCGTGGTCGTCACCATGGACTTCATGGCCCAGGTGCAGAACTACCTGATGAGCCAGCAGTACGAGTCGCTGCTCAGGAAGGCGAATTTCAAGACCACGGGGGGCGCCTGACCCTGGCCTGATTCTGGCGAATGCGCTACACTTACAGGTTCGCCAGAAAAAGGCTGATTCATGCTATGCCGCCCGGGACAGGCCTTTCGGGCAACAAGATACACGGACCGAGGTTTCGCGGCTGCTGGCACAAGGGCGGCGCCGGAACCAATGCACAAGTTTAGGAGAGAGCAATGAGAGTTTCGGCTTCTGTCAAGAAGATCTGCCGCAACTGCAAGATCATCCGCCGCAAGGGCGTGGTGCGCGTGATCTGCACCGACCAGCGCCACAAGCAGCGCCAGGGTTGAGCGTAGGTATCAGAGGACTAACATGGCACGTATTGCTGGCATCAACATCCCGCCGCACAAGCACGCGGAAATCGGCCTGACCGCCATCTTCGGCATCGGGCGCACCACCGCACGCAAGATCTGCGACGCCTGCGGCATCGAGTATTCCAAGAAGATCAAGGATCTGAACGACGTCGAGCTCGAGAAGATCCGCGACCAGGTCAACGCCCTGACGGTGGAAGGCGACCTGCGCCGCGAGACCACGATGAACATCAAGCGCCTGATGGACATCGGCTGCTACCGGGGCTTCCGCCATCGCCGTGGCCTGCCCATGCGTGGTCAGCGCACCCGCACCAACGCCCGCACCCGCAAGGGCCCGCGCAAGGGTGCCGTGACGCTCAAGAAGTAAGCACTGAAAGAATCCTATGGCCAAGTCTCCCAGCAACGCCGCCCAGCGCGTGCGCAAGAAGGTTCGCAAGAACATCTCGGACGGCATTGCCCACGTGCACGCGTCCTTCAACAACACCATCATCACCATCACCGACCGCCAGGGCAACGCACTGTCGTGGGCCTCGTCGGGCGGCCAGGGCTTCAAGGGCTCGCGCAAGTCCACGCCCTTTGCCGCGCAGGTCGCTTCCGAGTCGGCCGGCCGCGCTGCGATGGAGCAGGGCATCAAGAACTTGGATGTCGAGATCCGCGGCCCCGGCCCGGGCCGCGAGTCCTCGGTGCGCGCCCTCGGCGCCCTGGGCATTCGCATCACGTCCATCTCCGACGTGACGCCGATCCCGCACAACGGCTGCCGCCCCCCGAAGCGCCGCCGCATCTGAGCGCCCTGCGGGTCGCTTCCCGACCGATTCATTGAAGCCCACCGCCACCCCGCGCCTCCGCGGCGCCGAAGGTGGCTCCCGCAGCCCGACTGCGGCAGTTGACGATAGCAAGGATATTCAAAGTGGCACGTTACCTCGGCCCCAAGGCCAAACTCTCCCGCCGCGAAGGCACCGACCTGTTCCTCAAGAGCGCCCGCCGCTCGATCGCGGACAAGGCCAAGTTCGACACCAAGCCCGGCCAGCACGGCCGCACCTCCGGCTCGCGCACTTCCGACTACGGCCTGCAGCTGCGTGAGAAGCAGAAGGTCAAGCGCATGTACGGCGTGCTGGAGAAGCAGTTCCGCCGCTACTTCGAGGCCGCCGAGCGCCGCAAGGGCAACACCGGCGCCAACCTGCTGGGCCTGCTGGAGTGCCGCCTGGACAACGTGGTCTACCGCATGGGCTTCGGCTCGACCCGCGCCGAGGCGCGCCAGCTGGTGTCGCACCGTGCCATCACCGTGAACGGCCAGTCCGTGAACATCGCCTCCTACCTGGTCAAGCCGGGCGACGTGGTCGCCGTGCGCGAGAAGTCCAAGAAGCAGGCGCGCGTGCAGGAAGCCCTGCAGCTGGCGCAACAGGTGGGCCTGCCCGGCTGGGTGGAGGTGAGCGTCGACAAGGTCGAGGGTACCTTCAAGAAGGTGCCGGACCGCGACGAGTTCGGCGCGGACATCAACGAATCGCTGATCGTCGAGTTGTACTCGCGTTGATTCCGGGGCGCTGCGCCCACAGGAAAACCCATTCCCCTGGCGCGAGGCATCGCGCCAGGGGCGCTTCACCAGCCTTACCGGTGTAACGAGCTGGGGGTATTGAGAGGAAGTCCGCATGCAGACCAATTTGCTGAAGCCCAAGACCATCAACGTGGAGCAGCTGGGCGCCAATCGCGCCAAGGTGGAGCTCGAGCCCTTCGAGCGTGGCTACGGCCACACGCTCGGCAACGCCCTGCGCCGCGTGCTGCTGTCGTCCATGCTGGGCTATGCAGCAACCGAGGTGACCATCGCCGGCGTGGTGCACGAGTACTCGTCCATCGACGGCGTCCAGGAGGATGTGGTCAACATCCTGCTGAACTTGAAGGGTGTGGTGTTCAAGCTGCACAACCGCGACGAAGTGACGTTGTCGCTGCGCAAGGAAGGCGAGGGCGTCGTCACGGCGCGCGACATCCAGACGCCGCACGACGTCGAGATCGTCAATCCCGACCACGTCATTGCCCACCTGTCGGCCAGCGGCAAGCTGGACATGCAGATCAAGGTCGAGAAGGGCCGCGGCTACGTGCCGGGCAACGTGCGCCGCCACGGCGACGAGTCGACCAAGTCGATTGGCCGCATCGTGCTCGATGCCTCCTTCTCCCCGGTGCGCCGCGTCAGCTACACGGTCGAGAGCGCCCGCGTGGAGCAGCGCACCGACCTGGACAAGCTGGTCATGGAGATCGAGACCAACGGCGCCATCTCGGCGGAAGACGCGGTGCGCGCCTCGGCGAAGATCCTGGTCGAGCAGCTGGCGGTGTTCGCCCAGCTCGAAGGCGGCGAGCTGGCGGCCTTCGAGCCCTCGAGCTCGCGCGGCGCCGCGACCTTCGATCCGGTGCTGCTGCGCCCGGTCGACGAGCTGGAGCTGACCGTGCGCTCGGCCAACTGCCTGAAGGCCGAGAACATCTACTACATCGGTGACCTGATCCAGCGCACCGAGAACGAGCTGCTCAAGACCCCGAACCTGGGTCGCAAGTCGCTCAACGAGATCAAGGAAGTGCTGGCTTCGCGCGGCTTGACGCTGGGCATGAAGCTGGAGAACTGGCCGCCCGCCGGCCTGGACAAGCGCTGATCCCGCCACGTTTTTTTGTTTCCCCCCTGGGGAGTGCTCCGGGCAGTACCTGACACGGCTGCCCGTCTTAACCAAGTCAAAAAGGAAAGCACCATGCGCCACGGACACGGACTCCGCAAGCTCAACCGCACGACCTCGCACCGCCTCGCGATGCTGCGCAACATGATGAACTCGCTCATCGAGCACGAGGCCATCAAGACCACGGTCCCGAAGGCCAAGGAACTGCGCCGCGTGATCGAGCCGATGATCACCCTGGCCAAGGAAGACACGGTGGCGAACCGCCGCCTGGCTTTTGACCGCCTGCGCAACCGCGACAGCGTGACCAAGCTGTTCAACGAGCTGGGCCCGCGCTTCAAGGCGCGCCCGGGCGGCTACACGCGCATCCTGAAGATGGGCTTCCGCGTGGGCGACAACGCCCCGATGGCCTACGTGGAGTTCGTCGAGCGCGCCGAAGAAAAGGCGGAAGCTGGCGAAACCGCCACGAACGCCTGAAAATAGGTTATACTTTCGTTTCTGACGCGCGATGGAGCAGTCTGGTAGCTCGTTGGGCTCATAACCCAAAGGTCGGAGGTTCAAATCCTCCTCGCGCAACCAAACAATCCGTGTTTCACGGAAAAAGCAAGGAACCCGCCCCATGGCGGGTTTTTTGTTGCCTGCGTTTTTTCTGTCGCCGATGGCGCGGGGACGGGGCCCCGCAAGGGCCGGGGCGGCAGGCGGGCCTACCCGGGCGGCGGCTCCCCGGCCTCCTGTGCCTGCAGCTGCAAGGCGAGGACATACAGCGCGTTGCGCGGCGCGCCCGTGAGCTCGGCCGCGAGCCGCACCGCGGTCTTGGTCGGCAGCTCCTTGAGCAACAGCTGCAGCGTCCGCTGCGCCGCGGCCTCCGTATCCGACGCGACCTCGGCAGGGTGCAGCACCAGGGCGAACTCGCCCCGCTCGCGGTTCGGGTCGTTCGCCATCCAGGCTTCGAGCTGGTCGGCGCGGCAGGTGGCGACCTCTTCGAACTGTTTGGTGAGTTCGCGCCCCACCGTGACGCGCCGCTCGCCCAGGGGCGCCAGCGCCCGCGCCAGGGCGCGCATGCGGTGGGGCGCCTCCAGCAGCACCACGCTGCGCGGCTCGCCCGCCAGCTGCTGCAGCGCCGCGCTGCGCTCGGCCCCCTTGGCCGGCAGGAAGCCGGCGAAGACGAAGCCCGCGCCGGCCGCCGGCGAGGCGCCGGCCCCAGCGACGCTCAGCGCGGCGGTGACGCTGCTGGCGCCCGGCACCGGCGCCGCGCGCAGGCCGGCGGCGTGCACCGCGGCGACCAGCCGCGCGCCCGGGTCGCTGACCGCGGGCGTGCCGGCATCGCTCACGCAGGCCACGCGCTGGCCCTCGCGCAGGCGGGCG
>NZ_ALEE01000607.1 GCF_000282995.1 Melaminivora alkalimesophila | reverse complement strand
AGGCGGGCGATCACCTGCTGCGCCGCCTCGGCCTCGTTGTGCTGGTGCAGTGCGAGCAGGGCGCTGCCTGGCCTGTCGATGCCGTAGGCGCGCAGCAGCTGCTGGGTGTGGCGCGTGTCCTCGCAGGCGATGGCATCGGCCAGTTGCAGCACGTGCAGCGCCCGCAGCGTGATATCGGCCAGGTTGCCGATGGGCGTGCCCACGACGTAGAGGGTGCCCGCCGGATAATGCTGGCCGGCCGCGGCGTCGTGCGCGGCCGCCCGTGCGGAGACAAAGGAGGGGCTCAATGGGATTCCTCGGTGAAGGGGCGGGGCAGGGCGGCGGGCCGCGCCCACTGACCACGCGCGTGCTCGGCAACGCGGCCGAAGACCGGGCGCTCGCCCACTTGCAGCAGGCAGGCCTGCGGCTGGTGCAGCGCAATTATCGGACGGCCGGGCGCGGCGGCGGCGAGGTGGACCTGATCATGCGGGAGCCGGACGGGACCCTGGTGTTCGTCGAGGTGCGCAGCCGCGGCCGCGCCAGCCACGG
>NZ_ALEE01000606.1 GCF_000282995.1 Melaminivora alkalimesophila | reverse complement strand
CCCCAGCCACGGCGGCGCGGCGGCCAGCATCGGCGCCACCAAGCGGCGGCGCATCGTGTTTGCCGCCCGCTGCTTCCTGATGCGCCTGGGCGGAGAGCCTCCGCCGTGTCGTTTCGATGCGGTGCTGATCGACCAGGGCGAGCTGCGCTGGGTGCGCGCCGCCTTCGACGCGCAGTGAGGAGGCCCCACGCCGCGCGCGGGCTCCGCGGCGGCGCGGGTATGATTTCGGCCCCATGCTCGAGCACCGGATCCAGCAGCACTTCATCGACAGTGCCGACCTGAAATACCAATCTGCGCAGATGCTCGCCGGCCCGACCGCGGCGGCGGTGCACGCGATCGTCGCCAGCGTGACCAGCGGCGCCAAGCTGCTGGCCTGCGGCGCCGGCGCCGGCGCCTCGCTCGCCCAGCTGTTTGCCAGCATGTGCGTGAGCGGCTTCGAGCGCGAGCGCCCGGGCATCGCCGCGCTGGCGCTGGTGCCGGATGCCGGCTGGCCCTGTGGCGCCGCGGAGGGCGGCCCGGCCGAGGCACCGGCGCTCGCGCGCCACGTGCATGCGCTGGGCCACGCGGGCGACGTGCTGCTGGTGCTGGCCACCACGGGCAACGAGCCCGCGCTGCTGCGCGCCGTCGAGGCGGCGCACGAGCGCGAGATGAGCGTCATTGCCCTGACCGGGCGCGAGGGCGGGCGCCTGGCCGGCCTGCTGCGCGAGACCGATGTGCTGATCTGCGTGCCGCACGAGCGGCTGGCGCGCGTGCGCGAGGCGCAGTTTTTGGTGCTGCACTGTCTGTGCGACGGGCTGGACCTGCAATTGCTTGGAGACCAGGAGGTAATGTCATGAACCCAATCTTGCTGCGCGGGCTCGGCACGGCGCTGGCCGCCATCACGCTCGGCTCGACGCTGGCGGCCTGCGCGCCGCTGGTGATCGGCGGCGGTGCCATGGTGGGCACGATGATGGCCATCGACCGGCGCACCGCCGGCACGCAGGTCGAGGACGAGGGCATCGAGCTGCGGGCGGCCAGCCGCATCCGCGAGGCCACCGGCGAGCGCGTCCACGTCAACGTGACCAGCTACAACCGCCAGGTGCTGCTGACCGGGGAGGTGCCGACGCAGGAGGAGCGCGCCCGGGTCGAGCAGATCGTGCGTGGCGTGGAGAACGTGGCCTCGATCGTGAACGAGCTGGCGGTGATGGCGCCGACCACGTTTTCGCAACGCTCCAACGACACCTTCATCACCGGCAAGGTGCGCGCCAGCCTGGTGGACGCCAAGGATCTGACGGCCAGCGCCTTCAAGGTGGTGACCGAGCGGGGCGTGGTGTATTTGATGGGCCGCGTGACGCAGCGCGAGGCCACGCGCGCGGCGGAGATCGCGCGCGGCGTCAATGGCGTGCGCAAGGTGGTGCGGGTGTTCGAGCTGATCTCCGAGGAGGAGCTGGCGCGCCACGCGCCGCGGCCCGCCCCAGTGACGCAGGACCCGGCGGCCGCGCCCGCCAAGCCCTGAGCGGGCGCCGGCGGCGCCTTCAGCCCTCGCGGCGCGGCTGCAACCGCGTGACCAGGCTGGAGGTGTCCCAGCGGCCGCCGCCGGCGCGCTGCACGTCGCCGTAGAACTGGTCGACCAGCGCCGTGACGGGCACGCACGCGCCGTTGCGGCGTGCTTCGTCGAGGACCAGGCCCAGGTCCTTGCGCATCCAGTCGACGGCGAAGCCGAAGTCGAAGCGGCCCTCGACCATGGTCTTGCCGCGGTTGTCGAGCTGCCAGCTCTGCGCCGCGCCCTTGCCGATGACGTCCAGCACCAGCGGCATGTCCAGACCGGCGAGCTGGCCGAAGGCCACGGCCTCCGACAGCCCCTGCACCAGCCCGGCGATGCAGATCTGGTTGACCATCTTCGCCAGCTGCCCGGCGCCGCTCTCGCCGATGCGCGTGAAGGCGCGCGAGAAGGCCTCGGCCACCGGCGCGACGGCGTCGAAGGCCGCCTGGTCGCCGCCGCACATGACGGTGAGCTGGCCGTTTTGCGCGCCCGCCTGGCCGCCGGAGACCGGCGCGTCGACGAAGTGCAGGCCGCGCCCCCGCGCCTCGGCGTAGAGCTCGCGCGCCACCGCCGCCGAGGCGGTGGTGTGGTCCACGAAGATGGCGCCGGTCTGCATGCCGGCGAAGGCGCCGTCCTCGCCCAGGACCACCGAGCGCAGGTCATCGTCGTTGCCGACGCAGCAAAAGACGATGTCGGCGCCCTCGGCGGCTGCGCGCGGCGTGGGTGCCGGGCGGGCGCCCGATGCCGCGCCGAATTCCTCGGCCCAGGCGGCAGCCCGTGCGGCGGTGCGGTTGTAGACCGTGACGGCGTGGCCGGCGCGCGCCAGGTGGCCGGCCATGGGGTGGCCCATGACCCCGAGGCCGAGAAAGGCGACGCGGCGCGGGGCGGTGGGGGCGTAGGTGCGGGGTTGGATGCTCGGGTTCATGCGCAGTGCCTCAAACGATGGTCAGGTGCTCGGTGCCGGCGGCGAGGTCGGTGGTGCGCGCGCGCTGGCTGCTCAGCTTGATCTGCAGGCGCAGGTCGTTGACCGAGTCGGCGTTGCGCAGCGCGTCCTCGTAGCTGATGACGTTGGCCTCGAACAGGTCGAACAGCGACTGGTCGAAGGTCTGCATGCCGAGGTTGCGGCTCTTCTTCATGATTTCCTTGATCTCGACCACCTCGCCCTTGAAGATCAGGTCGGCGATCAGCGGGGTGTTGAGCATGATCTCGACGGCAGCGGCGCGGCCCTTGTTGTTCTGGCGCGGCAGCAGGCGCTGCGAGACCATGGCGCGCAGGTTCAGCGATAGGTCCATCAGCAGCTGCGCGCGCCGCTCCTCGGGAAAGAAGTTGATGATGCGGTCCAGCGCCTGGTTGGCGCTGTTGGCGTGCAGCGTGGCCAGGCACAGGTGGCCGGTCTCGGAGAAGGCGACCGCATGCTCCATGGTCTCGCGGTCGCGGATCTCGCCCATCAGGATCACGTCGGGCGCCTGGCGCAGGGTGTTCTTGAGCGCCGCCTCCCAGCTGTCCGTGTCCAGCCCGACCTCGCGCTGCGTGACCACGCAGTTCTTGTGCGGGTGCACGAATTCCACCGGGTCCTCGATGGTGATGATGTGGCCGTGGGTGTGCTCGTTGCGCCAGTCGAGCATGGCCGCCAGCGTGGTGGACTTGCCCGAGCCGGTCGCGCCCACCAGGATGCACAGGCCGCGCTTGCTCATGACGATTTCCTTGAGCACCTGCGGCATCCCCAGGCCGTCGATGGTCGGCGGCGTGGTCGGGATCGAGCGCAGCACCATGCCGACGCGGCCCTGCTGGATGAAGGCGTTCACCCGGAAGCGGCCGATGCCGGCCGGCGAGATGGCGAAGTTGCACTCCTTGGTGCGCTCGAAGTCCGCCACCTGGCGGTCGCTCATGATCGAGCGCGCGAGCGTCAGGGTGTGGGAAGGCGTGAGCGGCTGCGGCGAGACCTTGGTCACCTGGCCGTCGACCTTGATGGCCGGCGGGAATTCGGCCGTGATGAACAGGTCGCTGCCGCCGCGGCTGACCATCAGCCTGAGCAGGTCGTTGATGAATTTACTCGCCTGATCGCGTTCCATGCGGTGTCCCTCCCGTGTTCTTCAGGCCGCGCCCGGTGGGCGCTGTCCTGCTGCATCAAAGACGATTGTCGCCCAGGCGCGCGCTCACCAGCCGCAGGTGGCGTGCCAGTTTGCGCGCGAGCAACGCGACCACGCCGGCCGCCAGCTGGGCGTCGCGCGCCATCATCTCGTCCATGGCCTCGGCCCCCAGCACGGCCAACTCGCAGTCGCTCAGGGTGGTGCAGGTGGCAAAGCGCTGGCCGCTGTCGAGCAGCGACATCTCGCCCAGCAGTTCGCCCGGGCGGGTTTCCGCGAGGCGCACCGGCTCGCCCCAGGCGAGGGCGCGGTCCACCGCCAGCGTGCCGGTCAGCACCACCACGAGGAAGTTGCCGTACTCGTCCTGGCGGATCACGTCGCGGCCCGCGGGCACGGTGGCGAACTCGAAGAAGCGCGTCAGGCGCTGCAGCGCGTCGGCCCCGAGCAGCGCCATGGAGTGGTCGCGCGCCCACAGCGCCTGCAGCATCGGGCCGCCGCGGCGCGCCGACAGGGGCCTGGCCCCGACCTCGACGGCGCGGGCATGCCAGGGCACGAGCTGCGCGGGCGTGGCCCGCTGCGAATCGAAGGCGCTGGCGAACAGCTGCGAATCGCCGGCGCCCGGGCCGTCCCGGGGCGGGGGCGCGGGTGGCAACCACCCCAGGAGGCCCTTCATCGACATGGCATCGTCAGCCGGGGAAGTTCTCCGGAATCTTGGCCTTGCTGCGCGCCTCGGCCGGGCTGATGATGTTGCGTCGCACCAGGTCCGCCAGGTTCTGGTCGAGCGTCTGCATGCCCACGCTGTTGCCGGTCTGGATGGCGGAGTACATCTGCGCCACCTTGGACTCGCGGATCAGGTTGCGGATGGCGCTGGTGCCGAGCATGATCTCGTGCGCCGCGACGCGCCCCGCGCCGTCCTTGGTCTTGCACAGCGTCTGCGCGATCACCGCCTGCAGCGACTCCGACAGCATGGCGCGCACCATCTCCTTTTCCTCGGCCGGGAAGACGTCGATGATGCGGTCGATGGTCTTGGCGGCGCTGGACGTGTGCAGCGTGCCGAAGACCAGGTGGCCGGTCTCGGCGGCCGTCATGGCCAGGCGGATGGTCTCCAGGTCGCGCATCTCGCCCACCAGGATCGCGTCCGGGTCCTCGCGCAGGGCCGACTTGAGCGCGGCGGCGAAGGACAGGGTCATGGGCCCAACCTCGCGCTGGTTGATCAGGCACTTCTTGGATTCGTGCACGAACTCGATCGGGTCTTCCACGGTCAGGATGTGGCCGTAGTGGCTCTCGTTGAGGTGGTTGACCATGGCCGCCAGCGTGGTGGACTTGCCAGAGCCGGTGGGGCCGGTCACCAGCACCAGGCCGCGCGGCTTGAGCGCCAGCTCGCCGAAGATCTTCGGCGCGTTGAGCTGCTCGAGCGTCAGGATCTTGCTGGGAATGGTGCGGAACACGGCGCCCGCGCCGCGGTACTGGTTGAAGGCGTTCACCCGAAAGCGCGCCAGGCCCTCGATCTCGAAGGAGAAGTCCACTTCCAGGAACTCCTCGTACACCTTGCGCTGGGAGTCGGTCATGATGTCGTAGACCATGGCGTGCACCGTCTTGTGGTCCAGCGCGTCGACGTTGATGCGCCGCACGTCGCCATGCACCCGGATCATGGGCGGCAGCCCGGCCGACAGGTGCAGGTCGGAGGCCTTGTTCTTGACGCTGAAGGCGAGCAGTTGGGTGATGTCCACGAAATTCCCTCGAATGGTCTCGGTTGGCGGCCGCGGAGCTGCTACGCTCGGCCGCGAAGGATTATGACGACGATCGCCGAAAACCTGCAGCAAGTGCGCGCGCGCATCGCGGTGGCCTGCGCGCGCGCGCGGC
>NZ_ALEE01000605.1 GCF_000282995.1 Melaminivora alkalimesophila | reverse complement strand
CGCGCGCGCGGCGACCGGCGGGCGAGGTGGCGCTCTTGGCCGTCTCCAAGACCTTCGGCGCTGAGGCGGTGCTCGCCGCCGCCGGGGCGGGCCAGCGGGCCTTCGGCGAGAACTATGTCCAGGAGGCGGTGGCCAAGATGGAGGCCGTGCGCGCCCTGGACCCGCAGCGGGCCGAGGCGCTGCAGTGGCACTGCATCGGCCCCATCCAGAGCAACAAGACGCGGCTGGTGGCCGAGCATTTCGACTGGGCGCACACGCTGGACCGCCTGAAGATCGCCCAGCGGCTGTCGGAGCAGCGGCCTGCAGGGCTTGCGCCACTGAGGGTGTGCATCCAGGTGAACGTGGACGGCGGCGCCAGCAAGTCGGGCGTGGCGCCCGCGCAGGCGCTGGAGCTGGCGCGGGCGGTGGTGCAGCTGCCGGGCCTGGTGCTGCGCGGCGTCATGGCGATTCCCGAGCCGGCGCCGGACTTCGAGGCGCAGCTGGCGGTGCATCGGCAGGTGCGCGCCGTGTTCGACGCCATCGCGGCCTCGGGCGCGCCGGGCCTGGGGCGCTTCGACACGCTGTCGCTGGGCATGACCGGCGACCTGGAGGCGGCGATCGCCGCCGGCAGCACGCTGGTGCGCGTGGGCAGCGGCATCTTCGGCGCGCGCAGCTACCCGGCCTGAGCGCCCGGCGCGGGGGCGATGCTGCCGCGCAGTCCGAGCACCCGGCAGGCGAGCGGCGCCAGCTCCGCCACCATCGCCTCGGGCGACAGGCGCCCATCGGGGCGGTACCACTGGTAGAGAAAGCCCGGCAGGCTGCAGGCGGCCTGGGCGGCGATGCGCACCTCGCCGATGTCGAACCAGCCCTCGGCGCGGCCTTCTTCCAGCAGGCGGCACAGGCGCGCGTAGAAGTGGTTGGCCAGGCGCTTCTGCGCCGCGACGAAGCGGGGCGTGTAGACCTGCGGCTCGCGGTAGGGGAAGAACGCGGCCGGGTAGTGCGCCAGGGTGGCGCGCACCAGTTGTTCCACGCCGGCCACGACTTTCTCGTGGGCGGGGCGCCGGTCGTCCGCGGGGAAGTCCAGCACCGTGAAGCAGGCCACCGCCGGGCGCCAGCTCAGCAGCTCGAAGATCTCCAGCTTGCTCCCGAAGTAGTAGTACACGTAGGGCTTGGTCACGCCCAGCGCCTGCACGATCTGCTCCATGGTCGTGCAGGCGTAGCCCTGCGCCGCGAAGAGCTGCTCGGCTGCCGCCAGGATGCGCTCGCGCTTCGGCTCGCTGCCGGGCGTGTCGGCGCGCTGGCGGCCGCGCGCGCGCGTGCCGGGGAAGGCCAGCATGTCCTCGGGAAGCCCTGTCACCTGCGTTATACCCATGGGTAGCATTGTGGGCGCGGGCCGCTTATGCTGGCAAGCACCGAACCATCGACAGGAGACAGAACCCATGACCGAGCCCCAGCCCCTGCACGAACACCTGCGCCGCCACGCCCGCGCGACCCCCGAGGGCACCGCCATCGACTGGTACGGGCGGCGCATCACCTGGGCGGAACTTGATGCGGCGAGCGACGCCTTCGCGGCGCGCCTACAGGCGCTGGGCGTGCACAAGGGCGAGCCGGTGGCGCTGTTCCTGAACAACTGCCCGCAGTACCTGATGGCGCACTACGGCATCCAGAAGATCGGTGCCGTGGTCTGCCCCTGCGGGCCGCTGAACAAGGAGCACGAGCTGCAGTACCAGCTGGACGACCTGGGTGCGCGCGTGCTGGTGGCGGCCGAGGTGCTGCTGCCGGTGGTGGAGCGGGTGCGTGCGCACACGCGCCTGGAGCATGTCTTCGTGGTGCGCCACGGCGAGCTGCTGCCAGAGGCGCCGGACATCGCCGTGCCGGCCGAGCTGGAGGCGCAGCGCGCCGCCGGCCAGCCGCTGCCCGAGGGCGGCGAGGATTTCCTGGCGGTGGTCGCCAGTGGCGGGCGGCCGGCGCCGGTGGCGCTGTCGATGGATGATCTCGCGCTGATGACCTACACCTCGGGCACCACGGGGATGCCCAAGGGCGCGATGCTGAGCTATGGCAATGCGCTGTTCAAGACCCGGGCGGCCGCGCAGTGCAATGGCGTGGCGCCCGAGGACCGGTTGCTGGCCGTGGCGCCGCTCTACCACATCGCGGGCATGGTCATGGGCGTGAACCTGCCGGTCTACAGCGGCGCGGCCATGACGCTGCTCTACCGCTTCGACGCGGTCGGCGTGGCCGAGGCGCTGGAGCGCCGGCGCATCACCTGGTGGTACAGCATCGCGCCGATGAACGGTGCGCTGATGCAGATGCCGGATGCGCGCGGGCGCGACTGGAGCGCGCTGCGCAGGAACGCCGTGACCAGCTTCGGCTTTGCCTGGACCGAGGCGCTGGCGCGCCAGTGGCAGGCGTTCGCGCCGAACTGCACCAGCCACGAGGCGGCCTACGGCCTGAGCGAGACGCACACGGTGGACACGGCCATGCCGGCGGACGCCATCCGCTGGGGCACGCAGGGCCGGGCCGTGCCGGGCAACGAGATCCGCATCGTCGATCCGGGCACGGGGGAGCCGTTGCCGGTGGGCGAGCAGGGCGAGATCGTGGTGCGCGGGCCGGGCAATTTCCTGGGCTACTGGAACAAGCCCGAGGCCACGGCGCAGACCTTGCGCAATGGCTGGGTGCACACCGGCGACATGGGCCGGCTCGACGCCGAGGGTTACCTGACCTTCCTCGGCCGTTTCAAGGAAATGATCAAGGTCTCGGGCTACAGCGTCTTTCCCGAGGAGGTGGAGTCCATCCTGAACCGGCACCCGGCGGTGGCGCAGTCCGCGGTCATCGGCGTGCCGGACGCCGAGAAGGGCGAGGTGGTGCGGGCCTTCCTGGTGCCGAAGCCGGGGCAGGCGATCGACGCCGAGGCCTTCATCGCCTGGTGCCGCGAGCACATGGCGCCCTACAAGGCGCCGCGCGAGCTGCGCGTGGTGGATGCGCTGCCGGCCACCGGTGCCGGCAAGGTGCTGCGTCGGCTGCTCAAGGATGCTGGTTGAGCGATGAGCCGAGAGATAGCCATGTTTAAGAAAATCCTGGTCGCCAACCGCGGCGTTCCCGCCGCAGGCGGGGCGAAGCAAATCGCCCTGGCGCGCGCCAGCGCGCTGGCGATGAGCCGCGAGGGAGCCCATGTTTAAGAAAATCCTGGTCGCCAACCGCGGCGAAATCGCCCTGCGCATCGTGCGCGCCCTGCACGATCTGGGAGTGGCAAGCGTCGCCGTGCATGCGCAGGACGACGCCGGCGCGCCGCACGTGCAGGCGGCCGATACGGCCGTGGCGCTGCCCGCCAGCGGCCCGACCGCCTACCTCGACGGTGCGCGCCTGATCGCCATCGCCCAGGCCGAGGGCTGCGACGCCATCCATCCGGGCTATGGCTTCCTGAGCGAGCGTGCGGACTTTGCCCAGGCCTGCGCCGACGCCGGGCTGCGCTTTATCGGTCCGACGCCGGCGCAGCTGGCGCTGTTCGGCGACAAGGCGCGCTCGCGTGCGCTGGCGGCGGAGCTGGGCGTGCCGCTCATGCCGGGCAGTGGCGGGGCTGTGACCCGGGAGGAGGCGCAGGCTTTCCTGGCCGCGCAGGACGGCGCGGGCGTGATGCTCAAGGCGGTGGGCGGCGGCGGTGGGCGCGGCATGCGCGCGGTGCGCAGCGCCGCGGAACTGGACGATGCCTGGGAGCGCTGCCGGCGCGAGGCCCAGGCCGCCTTCGGCGTCGATGGCCTGTACGTGGAGCGGCTGATGGAGGGCGCGCGCCACATCGAGGTGCAGGTGCTGGCCGACGGCCAGGACGCCCTGGCGCTGGGCGAGCGCGAATGCACGCTGCAGCGGCGCTTTCAGAAGCTGGTGGAGATCGCTCCCAGCCCCTCGCTGCCGCCGGCGCTGCGCGCGCAGCTCGGCGCGGCGGCGCTGGCGATGGCGCGCGCCGTGCGCTACGAGGGCCTGGGCACCTTCGAATTCCTGGTGGACCTGGACAGTCGCACGCTGCCGTTCGTCTTCATCGAGACCAACGCGCGCCTGCAGGTCGAGCACACGGTGACCGAGGAAGTCACGGGCGTGGACCTGGTGCAGGCGCAGATCCGGCTGGCGGCGGGCGCGCGGCTGGCCGACCTGGGGCTGGATGCGGCAGCGCCCCCGCCTGTGCGCGGCTGCGCCATCCAGTGGCGCATCAACGCCGAGCAGCTCGATGCCCAGGGGCAGGCACTGCCGGGCAGCGGCGTGCTGGCGCGCTTCGACCTGCCGAGCGGCCCGGGCGTGCGCGTGGATACGCATGGGGTGGCCGGGCGCAGCCCGTCGCCGCACTACGACACGCTGCTGGCCAAGCTGATCGTGCACGCGCCGGCCGGCTTCGAGGCGGCGCTGCGGCGCTCGCGCCGGGCGCTGGCCGAGTTCCGCATCGAGGGCCTGGCGACCAACCTGGCGCTGCTGCGCGCGCTGGCCGTGCGGCCGGAGGTGCAGGCGCAGCGGGTGCACACGCGCTGGCTGGAGTCGGTCCTGCCGCAGCTGCTGGACGAGGCCGGGCGCATCGCCACGGAGGAAGCCAGCGCCGAGGCCGCCCCGGCGGCCGGTGCCCTGGGGGCCACCGCCG
>NZ_ALEE01000604.1 GCF_000282995.1 Melaminivora alkalimesophila | reverse complement strand
GGCGCAGCCACTGGCTGTGGCTGGCGGGTGCGCTGGCCTTGCTGCTGCCCCAGCTGGTGCAGGCGACGGTCGGCCCGGGAGCGCTTGCCGATGCGCTCGACAGCCGGGCGCACAACTGGCTCGGGCTGGTCACGCGCCGGCCCTACACGGAAGACTATGTGCCGGTCTTCCCGTGGCTGGGCGTGGTGTGGTGGGGCTTGGCGCTGGGCAAGATGCTGCTGGCGCGGCCCGCGCCGCT
>NZ_ALEE01000603.1 GCF_000282995.1 Melaminivora alkalimesophila | reverse complement strand
GGCCCGCGCCGCTGCTGGCCGGGCCGCTGCCGCGCGGCGCGGCGCCGCTGGCCTGGCTGGGGCGCCACTCGCTCATCTACTACATGCTCCACCAGCCGGTGATGATCGGTGCGCTGCTGGTGTGGGAGGAACTGGCGCGCTGACGGCCTCGGGCCGCCCATGAAAAACGCGGCCCGGCGGGCCGCGTTCGTTCGTCGTTGCGCGCGCCAGACGCAGCGCGCGAGGGGCAGGGCCGGGTTACTCCACCTTGGCCTTGGTGCGCAGCTCTTCCTGGAACTGCATCAGTTTTTGCTGTTGCAGCTGCTGGGCGACCTGGGGCTTGACCTCGTCGAGCTTGGGCAGCTCGGCGTCGCGCACGTCGTCCAGGCGGATGATGTGCCAGCCGAACTGGCTCTTGACGGGCGTCTGCGTGGTCTTGCCCTTCTCCAGCTTGACCAGCGCCTCGCTGAACTCGGGCACGTAGCTGGCCGGGTTGGCCCAGTCGAGGTCGCCGCCGCGCGCGCCGGAGCCCGGGTCCTTGGATTGCTTCTTGGCGATGTCCTCGAACTTGCCGCCCTTCTTGAGCGAGGCGAGGATCGCCTTGGCTTCCTCTTCCTTCTCGACCAGGATGTGGCTGGCCTTGTATTCCTTGCCGCTGTTGGCGGCGACGAACTTGTCGTATTCCGCCTGGATCTCGGCGTCGGTCACGGGGTGGTTCTTCTGATAGTCGGCGAACAGCTCGCGGATCAGGATGGTCTGGCGCGCCAGCTCCATCTGCGCCTTGTAGTCGGCCGAGGCCTCCAGGCCGCGCTTTTGCGCCTCCTGCATGAAGATCTCGCGGGCGATGACCTCTTCCTTGATCTGTTCCTCGATCTCCGGCGAGATCGGGCGCCCGGAGCGCTCCACCTGCTGGCGCAGCACTTCGACGCGCTCCTTGGGGATAGGCTTGCCGTTGACGATGGCGATGTTCTGTGCGCTTGCGGGCAGGGCTGCGGCGCCCAGCACGGCTGCGGCCACCAGGCCGGACAGGAGCTGTTTCTTCATGGGAGGTAGAAGGAAGGGAACAAAGGGTGGTTGGCCCGGCCCGGGGCTGCCGAAAATGCGGCCCGGATCAGAGGGTTTCGATGGCAATTGCGTGCGCGCCACGGTCGATGAAAACCTGCAGCGCATCATACACAAGACGGTGTTGCGCCACGCGCCGCTGCCCTTCGAAGAGGGGGGAGGCGACGCGCACCCGGAAATGGGTGCCGAAGCCCGTGCCGTTGGCGCCGGCGTGGCCCTCATGCTGCCAGCTCTCGTCCAGCACTTCGAGGAAAGTCGGCTTGAGCGCCTCGCGCAGGTGCGCCTGCATGGCCTCGGCAGTGATGGCGTCGCCGTCGGCGCCCGGGGTGGAAGCAGTCATGGTTGTGCGTCCTTGGGTTGGGGAGGGGTCTCGTCCTGGATGAAGCGCCCCAGGTACAGCGCCTGGGCGACCACGAAGGCGAGCATCAGGCCGATGCCGCCAAAGAGCTTGAAGCTGACCCAGGTGTCGGTGTCGAAGCGGTAGGCGACCCACAGGTTGAGCGCGCCCATGGTGGCGAAAAAGCCGGCCCAGGCCAGGTTGAGCTGGCGCCACACGGCGTCCGGCAGCTGCACCTGGGCGCCCATCAGCGAGCGGATGAAGTTGCGCCGGAAGATCCACTGGCCCGCCAGGAGCGTCCCGCCCATGAGCCAGTACAGCACCGTGGGCTTCCACTTGATGAAGGTCTCGCTCTGCGCCAGCAGGGTTGCGCCGCCGAACAGCACGATCACGCCCAGGGAGAGCCACTGCATCGGCTC
>NZ_ALEE01000602.1 GCF_000282995.1 Melaminivora alkalimesophila | reverse complement strand
GGCTCGACCCTGCCGCGCTGCAGGCGCAGCCAGGCGATCTGCACCACCGTGGCGGCGATCGCCACGGCCGTGGCCACGTAGATGCCCCACAGCTTGAAGGCCGCGAAGAACAGGACGATGGGAAAGAAGTCGATCAGCAGTTTCATGGAGTCTCGCCGCTCACGGCGCCGGCGGCTCGAAGTCCAGCGCCGCGGAGTTCATGCAGTAGCGCAGGCCCGTGGGGGCCGGCCCATCGGGGAACACATGCCCCAGGTGCGCGCCGCATTGTGCACAAACCGTCTCGGTGCGCACCATGCCGTGGCTGCGGTCCTCGATCTCGCGGATGGCGCCGGGGACGGCCTCGGAGAAGCTCGGCCAGCCACAGCCGGCGTCGAACTTCACATGCGAATCGAAGAGCTTGGCGCCGCAGCAGATGCAGTGGTAGCTGCCGTCGGCCCAATGGCGCTCGTACTTGCCGGTGAAGGGCCGCTCGGTGGCGGCGCGGCGCGTGACCTCGAAGGCGCCGGGCTCGGCGCCCTTGGCGCTCAGATGGGCCTGCCATTCGGCGTCGGATTTGCGGATGGGGTAGGTCATGAGGAACAGCTGATGCAAAGGTGGGCCGCCCACTCGGGCGGAAAGCCGGCATGGGCTTCGTGGCCCGGGTGCTCGTTGAAGGGGCGTGCCAGCAGCGCTTGGAGCGTTTGGACCTCGCGGAAGTCCGATAGTTTCGCGGCGCGGATGGCCTGCTCGGCCAGGTGGTTGCGCAGCACGAACTTCGGGTTGCACCGCAGCATCCGCGATGCCGTCTGCGCAGCGTCCTGCGGCTGCAGCGCCGCGCGGTAGGAGGCGAGCCAGGCCTGCACTGCGGGGCCGTCGGCAAACAGCGCCTGCACCGGTCCGAAGTCGCCCGAGCCCACGGCGTGCGACAGGCGCCGCCAGAAGATGGGGTAGTCCACCCGGTCCGCCGCCAGCAGGGCCAGCAGCTCCTGCAGCAGCTCGGCCTCCGCTTCATGCGGCTTCGCCAGGCCGAGCTTGGCGCGCATCAGCGCCAGGTAGGCCTCGTTGAGCCGCGCCTCGTAGCCCGACAGTGCCTCCTCGGCGAGCGGCACGTCGTCGATCAGCGGCAGCAGCGCCTGCGCCAGGCGCCGCAGGTTCCACCAGGCGACGGCCGGCTGCTGGTCGAAGGCGTAGCGCCCGTAGGTGTCGCTGTGGTTGCAGATGTGGCCCGGGTCGTAGGCGTCGAGAAACTGGAAGGGCCCGTAGTCGATCGTCAGGCCGAGGATGCTCATGTTGTCCGTGTTCATCACGCCGTGGCAGAAGCCGATGGCCTGCCAGTGCGCGAGCAGCCGGGCCGTGCGCTCGGTCACGGCCTGCAGGAGCGCGGCGTAGGGGGCGCGTTCGGAGGAGCCTGCGGCGGCGCACTGCGGGTAGTGGTGCGCGATCACGTGATCGGCCAGCGCGCGCAGCTCGTCGATCTGGCCGCGCGCGCCGAAGTGCTCGAAGTGGCCGAAGCGCACGAAGCTCGGCGCGAGGCGCGTGACCACGGCTGCGGTCTCCAACTCCTCGCGCGCCACGGCCGCGGGCGAGCCGGTGATGCACAGCGCGCGCGTGGTGGGGATGCCGAGCGCGTGCATGGCCTCGCTGCACAGGAACTCGCGGATGGACGAGCGCAGCACGGCGCGGCCGTCGCCCATGCGCGAGAAGGGCGTGCGGCCGCTGCCCTTGAGCTGCAGCTCCTGGCCGCAGACCTGGCCCAGCAGCAGCGCGCGCCCATCGCCCAGCTGGCCGGCCCAGACGCCGAACTGGTGGCCGCTGTAGACCGTGGCGACCGGCTGGCTGCCGGGCAGCAGCGCATTGCCGCTGAAGGCCGCGAGCAGTTCCGGGCAGCGGTCCCAGCCTTCGGGGAGGCCCAGCAGCTGCGCTGCCGGGGCGCTGGTCGCGACCCAGTAGGGGGCGGGCAGCGGGATCGGCTGCACCGGGCGCACGAAGGCCGGGCCCAGGGCGGCAAAGCCGGGCTCCCAGGTCGGGCGCCAGCCGCAGGCCGTGGCGGCGGTCGAGGGCGGAGAGGACGCGGCGGCGGGTACGGACATGCGGGCCATTGTCCGCGCCTTGGGCAAAACCCGCCTGGACGAGGGCCAAGGGCGCGTTTTCCCGGGTGTTTCCTGGCGGGTAGGCGACAGGGAAGGCGGCGGATCGCGGCTACGATGCTGCACGCATTTTTTCGCGTCTTTTTCGCTTTCTATTTCATCCTTCCAAGGAGACACCGATGCTGGGCCTGATGCAGAGCCAACCCCTCCTCATCTCTTCGCTGATCGCTTTTGCCGAACGCCACCACGGCGATGGGGAGATCGTCTCGCGCCGGGTCGAAGGCGATATCCACCGCTACACCTACCGCGACCTGGCGCGGCGCTCGCGCCAGCTGGCCAACGCGCTGGACGGGCTGGGCCTGGAGCGCGGCGACCGCGTGGCCTCGATCGCCTGGAACGGCTACCGCCACATGGAGATGTATTTCGGCGTCTCGGGCTCGGGCCGCGTGCTGCACACCATCAACCCGCGCCTGCACCCCGAACAGATCGCCTGGATCGTCAACCACGCCGAAGACCGCGTGCTGTGCTTCGACATGACCTTCCTGCCGATCGCGCAGGCGATCCATGCGAAGTGCCCGACGGTGAAGCAGTGGGTGGCGCTGTGCGACGCCGACCAGCTGCCGCAGGATTCGGGCATTCCGGGTCTGGTCAGCTACGAAGAGTGGATCGGCGGCGCCTCCGACCAGTACGCCTGGCCCGAGTTCGACGAGAACACGGCCTCCAGCCTGTGCTACACCAGCGGCACCACCGGCAACCCCAAGGGCGCGCTCTACAGCCACCGCTCCACCGTGCTGCACGCCTACGCCGCGGCGCTGCCCGACGTCATGTGCCTGTCGGCGCGCGACGCCGTGCTGCCGGTGGTGCCGATGTTCCACGTCAACGCCTGGGGTCTGCCGTACTCGGCCGCGCTCACGGGCTGCAAGGTGGTGTTCCCCGGCCCGGCGCTGGATGGCAAGTCGGTCTATGAGCTGATCGAGGCCGAGGGCGTGACCTTCGCCGCGGGCGTGCCCACTGTGTGGCAGATGCTGCTCAACCACGTGGGCAGCGTGGGCGGCAAGTTCCGCACGCTCAACCGCACCGTGATCGGCGGCTCGGCCTGCCCGCCGGCGATGATCACGGCCTTCCAGGAGGGCTACGGCGTCACCGTGCTGCACGCCTGGGGCATGACCGAGATGAGCCCGCTGGGCACGCTCGCCTCGCTCAAGAACAAGCACCTCGACCTGCCCGAGGCCGAGCGCATGCACTGGCTGCAAAAGCAGGGCCGGGCGATCTTCGGCGTCGACATGAAGATCGTCGACGGCGAGGGGCGCGAGCTGCCCTGGGACGGCAAGACCTTCGGCGACCTGATGGTGCGCGGCCCCTGGGTGCTCGACAGCTACTACCGCGGCTCCAGTCCGCTGGTCAAGGACGAGCACGGCCACGGCTGGTTCCCGACCGGCGACGTGGCGACCATCGACGCCGACGGCTTCATGCAGATCACCGACCGCAGCAAGGACGTGATCAAGTCCGGCGGCGAGTGGATCAGCTCCATCGACATCGAGAACATCGCCATGGCGCACCCGGCGGTGGCCATGGCCGCGTGCATCGGCATGCCGCACCCGAAGTGGGACGAGCGGCCGATCGTCGCCGTGGCGCTCAAGCCGGGCGCGCAGCTCACGCGCGAGGAACTGCTGGCCTTCTACGAGGGCAAGACCGCCAAGTGGCAGATCCCGGACGACGTGGTGTTCGTCGATGCCATCCCGCTGGGAGCCACCGGCAAGATGCTCAAGACACGCCTGCGCGAGCAACTGGCCGACTACCGCCTGCCCGGTCTCTGAGGGACTGCTCCCCGGCCGCAGTCGCCTGGGCGATAGCGGCTAGGGGCAATCCCTGAAGGGCAGTGCGGACGGAGCTTGTACGCTGCCCCCATGCATCCGCAAACAACCAACCAAGGAGACAAGCCCATGAAGCTCGCCATCAGGACCGTGGCAGCCAGCGTGCTGCTGGCCTGCGCCGGCACCGCCTTTGCCCAGCAGGGGGAGACCGTCAAGATCGCCTGGCTGGACCCGCTGTCCGGCCTGATGGCGGCGGTCGGGACGAACCAGCTCAAGAGCTGGCAGTTCCTGGCCGAGGAGTTCAACAAGAAGAACAGCTCGGGCGTGAAGTTCGAGATCATCGGCATCGACAACAAGCTCTCGCCCCAGGAGACCACCAGCGCCTTGCGCTCGGCCATGGACCAGGGGGCGCGCTACGTGGTGCAGGGCAACGGCTCCGGCCCGGCGCTGGCCATCATCGATGCGCTGGACAAGCACAACGCCCGCAACAAGGGCAAGGAGGTGCTGTACCTGAACTACGCGGCGGTGGACCCGGACCTCACCAACAGCAAGTGCAGCTACTGGCACTTCCGGCTCGATGCCGACACCTCCATGAAGATGGAGGCCATGACCACCTTCATGAAGGACCACCCGGAGGTCAAGAAGGTCTACCTGATCAACCAGAACTACGCGCACGGCCACCAGGTCTCCAAGTACGCCAAGGAGATGCTCAAGCGCAAGCGCCCGGACGTGGAGATCGTCGGCGACGACTTCGCGCCGCTGGCGCAGGTGCGCGACTTCGCGCCCTACATCGCCAAGATCAAGCAGTCGGGCGCCGACACGGTGATCACCGGCAACTGGGGCTCCGACCTGGCGCTCTTGATCAAGGCGGCGAACGACGCCGGGCTGTCCAACGTCAGCTTCTACACCTACTACGGCGGCGTCACGGGCGCGCCCACCGCCATGGGCGCGGGCGCGGCGGGGCGGGTCTACATGGTCTCCTACGGCCACAACAACCTGCCCGGCGAGATCAACCGCCTCGTGCTCGACTTCAAGAAGAAGTTCGACGACGACCTGTATGCGCTGGCCGTCTACCATGGCCTGGCGATGCTCGACACCGCCTTCGCCAAGGCCAAGACCACCGAGCCGGCCAAGGTGGCGCCGGTGCTCGAAGGCCTGAAGTTCAACAGCTTCAACGGCGAGGTCGAGATGCGCAAGACCGACCACCAGCTGCAGCAGGGCCTGTTCGTCACGCGCTGGGAGAAGACCGACGCCAAGCATCCCAACGATGCCGAGAACACCGGCCACACCTTCGTGCCGGTCAAGTACTACGAGCCCTACGTGTCGAGCACGCCGACGTCGTGCCAGATGAAGCGCCCGTCCTGATGCGTTCCGAGGGGTGAAAGCTTGGGGCCCGAGGCAGCTCGGGCCTTTTTTTTCCGCACTGGCGGTTTTTTCTGTTGCACGGGTCTTCGATGAATCTCGAGTTTTTCGTGATCTCCCTGCTCAACGGCGTCAGCTACGGGCTGCTGCTGTTTATGCTGAGCTCGGGCTTGACGCTGATCTTCAGCATGATGGGCGTGCTCAACTTCGCGCACACCAGCTTCTACATGCTGGGCGCCTATTTCGCCTACACGCTCTCGGGCGTCGTGGGCTTCTGGCCGGCCCTGTTCATCGCGCCGCTGCTGGTCGGCGCCCTGGGCGCGGCCTTCGAGCGCTACAGCCTGCGGCGGGTGCACAAGTTCGGCCACGTGCCGGAGCTGCTCGTCACCTTCGGCCTGTCCTACCTGATTCTGGAAGTGGTGCAGCTGGTCTGGGGCCGCTCCACCGTGCCCTACGCGCTGCCGCCCTCCCTGCAGGGGCCGCTGTTCACGCTGTATGGCACGCAGTTCCCGAAGTCGCGCTCCTTCATCATGCTGGTGGCGGTGCTGATGCTGCTGTCGGTGTGGCTGCTGCTGACGCGCACGCGCATCGGCCTGGTGATCCAGGCGGCGCTCAAGCACCCGCAGATGGTCGAGGCCCTGGGCCACAACGTGCCGCGCGTCTTCATGCTGGTGTTCGGCGGCGGCTGCGCCCTCGCCGGGCTGGCCGGGGTGATCGGCGGCAACACCTATGTCACGGAGCCGGCCATGGCCATGTCGGTGGGCTCGATCATCTTCGTGGTGGTGGTGGTGGGCGGGATGGGTTCGCTCGCCGGGGCCTTCCTCGCCTCGCTGATCATCGGCATCGTGCAGACCTTCGCCGTGGCGCTGGACCACTCGGCCGCGGGCGCACTGTCTTCCCTGGGTTTCACCGTGAACGAGGAAACCTTCGGCTGGCCGCTGCTGCGGCTCACCGTCTCGCAGGTCGCGCCGATCCTGCCCTACCTGTTTCTGGTCCTGATCCTGATCTTCCGGCCGCGTGGCCTGCTGGGCACGCGCGAGGACTGAAACCATGACTGCTGCTGCTACCACTTCCTCGACAGCCACGCCGCCAGACGGCCGCGACCGCACCCGGCCACTGAACACCGGGCGGCTGCTTGCCTGGGGCCTGTTCGCGCTGGCGCTGATCGTGGCGCCCTACATCTTCACGAGCAGCCTGGCGCTGACCATGCTGTCCCAGATCGGCTATCTGATCATCATCTGCCTGTCCTACAACATCCTGCTGGGGCAGGGCGGCATGCTCAGCTTCGGCCACGCCGTCTACACCGGTCTGGGCTCGTTCATCACCATCCACGCCATGAACATGGCCGGGCGCGGCGAGCTGCCCATCCCGCTGGTGCTGATGCCCATCGTGGGCGGGCTGGCGGGGGCTTTCTTCGCCATCTTGCTGGGTTTCGTCACGACCAAGAAGTCGGGCACCACCTTCGCCATGATCACGCTCGGCATCGGCGAGCTGGTCGCCTCGATGGCGCTGATGCTGCCGGAATTCTTCGGCGGCGAGGGCGGCATCACCACCGACCGGGTGTACGGGCGCAGCTTCTTCGGCATCGACTTCGGGCCCTCGATCCAGGTGTACTACCTGATCGCCGTGTACTGCTTCATCTGCACGGCGCTCATGTATGCCTTCACCGGCACGCCGCTGGGCCGCATCCTGAACGCCGTCCGCGACAACCCCGAGCGCGTGGAATTCATCGGCTACAACACCCAGCGCGTGCGCTATTTCGCCTTCATCATCGCCGGCTTCTTCGCCGGGGTGGGTGGGGCGCTGGCGGCGATCAACTTCGAGATCGTGACCGGCGCCGACAGCGTGAGCATCGTGCGCTCGGGCACCTACCTGCTGTTCACCTTCCTCGGGGGCGCGGGTTTCTTCTTTGGGCCGATCATCGGCGCGGTGCTGCTGGTGTTCGCCTCGGTGCTGCTGTCGGAGCTGTCCAAGGCCTGGCTGCTGTACCTGGGGCTGGTGTTCCTGCTGATGGTGATGTATGCGCCCGGCGGCGTCGCCAGCCTGCTGATGATGAACGTGCGCGTGGCGCGCTTCGGCCGCCTGCGCGCGCTGGCGCTGCCGTACCTGGCGCTGGCGGCCACGGGGTTGCTGACGGTGCTGGGCGCGGCCGCCATGGTCGAGATGACCTACCACCTGCAGCTCAACGCCGCGATGGGCGACGAGCTGCGCTTCCTGGGCATGCAGCTCAACACCCGCAGCGCCAGCGCCTGGCTGGGCGCGGGCGCCGTGTTCGCGGTGGGCGCTGTGCTGCTGGAGTGGAGCCGGCGCGTTTTCCTGCGCCGCTGGAGCGCCATCCAGGAAGAGATCGAGCAACGGATCCGGCGCGCGGAGGCCACAGCATGACGACCACCCCCACGAACCCCGTGCCGCCGGCCGGCACGGCCCATGCGCTGGAGCTGCGCGGGCTGCGCAAGAGCTTCGGCAAGACCGAGATCATTCGCGGCGCGGACCTGGCGGTGCGCGCCGGCGAGCGCGTGGCCATCATCGGACCGAACGGCGCGGGCAAGTCCACGCTGTTCAACCTGATCAGCGGGCGCTTTGCGCCCACCAGCGGCGAGGTGCTGCTGCATGGTGCGCGCATCGACGGCAAGCAGCCCTTCGAGATCAACCGCATGGGGCTGTCGCGCAGCTTCCAGATCACCAACATCTTCCCCAAGCTCAGCGTGTTCGAGAACCTGCGCTGCGGCGTGCTGTGGAGCCTGGGCTACCGCTACGCCTTCTGGCGCTTCCTGTCGCGCCTGCAGGACGCCAACGAGCGCGCCACGCAGCTCATGGAGATGATCCAGCTCGGCCCGAAGCGCGACGTGCTGGCGATGAACCTGACCTACGCCGAGCAGCGCGCGCTGGAGATCGGCATCACGATTGCCGGCGGCGCCAGCGTGATCCTGCTCGACGAGCCCACGGCGGGCATGAGCACCAGCGAGACGACCCGCTTCATCAACCTGATCCGCGAGGTCACGGAAGGGCGCACGCTGCTCACGGTGGAGCACGACATGGGCGTGGTCTTCGGCCTGGCCGACCGCATCGCGGTGGTGGTCTATGGCGAGGTGATTGCCTTCGACACGCCCGAGAAGGTGCGCGCCAACCCGCGGGTGCAGGAGGCCTACCTCGGCTCCGTCATCGCTGCACAGCAGGAACAGGGGCATTGACGCACATGCTGACGATCGAGAATCTGCACGCCTACTACGGCAAGAGCCACGTGCTGCACGGGGTGAACTTCGAGGTCCGACCGGGCGAGATCGTGGCCCTGCTCGGGCGCAACGGCTCGGGCCGCTCCACCGCCGCCAAGGCCATCATGGGTCTGGTCCACTGGGAGGGGCGCATCGACTGGAAGGGCACCAACCTGGCGGGCAGAAAAGCCTACGAGATCGCCCACCTGGGGCTGGGCTACGTGCCCGAGAGCCGGGACGTGTTTCCCCACCTGACGGTGCACCAGAACCTGCTGCTGGGCCAGAAGGGCAAGGGCCGCGGCAGCCGCTGGAGCTTCGACGACATGTACGCGATGTTCCCGCGCCTGGCCGAGCGGCGCAACATCGAGGCGGGCGTGATGTCCGGCGGCGAGCAGCAGATGCTGACCCTGTGCCGCACGCTGATGGGCGACCCCGACCTCATCATCATCGACGAGCCCACCGAAGGGCTGGCGCCGAAGATCGTGGAGCTCGTCGGTGAATACCTGATGAAGCTCAAGGAGAAGGGCATCTCCGTGCTGCTGATCGAGCAGAAGCTGACCATCGCGATGACCATTTCCGACCGGGCGCTGGTCATGGGCCACGGCAGCATCGTGTTCGACGGCACGCCGCAGGAGCTGCGCGCCAACACGGCGGTGCGCAAGGAGTGGCTGGAGGTGTGAGCAAAGCGACGGGGCGCCTTCGCCTCAGCCGGCCGGCTGCTGGCCCTCCAGCTCCTGGCGAAGGTGCTCCAGAAACTCCTGCGCCGCAGGCGAGAGCGAGCGGCCGCGGCGCGTGAAGATCCAGAAGGCGCGCTCGACCACCGGGTCGCCGATCGGGCGCATGACCAGCCCGTACTGCTCCACCAGCGTGCGCGCGTAAGGCATGCACAGGGTCACGCCCAGGCCGGCGCGCACCAATGCCAGCGCCGTCGTCATGAAAGTGACCTGGGTGAAGGCCTCCTTGTGCAGGCCGCGCGCCGCCTCGCCCACGTCGCTCATCAGCAGCTCGGTGAACTGCCCCTGCAATGTGACCAAGGGCTGGCCGCTCAGGTCGCCCCACTGCAGGCGCCGCCGCCGCGCCAGCGGGTGCGCCGGTGGCATGACGGCCATGAAGGGCATGCGAAACAGCTGGTCGGCATCGATGTCGGAGTTGGCCTGGCGCTCCGGGCCGATGCCGATGTCGACCTCGCCCGAGAACACGCGCGCCATCACGCTCTCCACGGCACAGTCGACCAGCCGCAGGTGGATGTTCGGATGCCGCTGGTGAAAGCCCGCCATGACCTCGGGCAGCAACGTGCAGGCCAGCAGCTGCGGCACCGCCACGCGCACGCTGCCGCGCTGCAGGGCCTTGAGGTTGCCGACCTCGCTCATGACGGCATCCAGGTCGAGCAGGATCTTCTCGACCTGGGGATAGACCTCGCGCCCGGTCTCCGACAGGCGCAGGCGGCGGGTGCTGCGATCGAACAGCCGCAGGCCCAGGCTCTGCTCCAGCTCCTTGATCAGCGAACTCAGCGCTGACTGGGTGACGAACAGGCGCTCGGCCGCCAGCGTGAAGCTGCCGGTCTCGGCAGCGGCGACGAAGGCGCGCAGCTGGCGCAATGTGATATTCATAAGGCAATTCTATAAATGAATAATAAAAATGTGTTTGCCTGATGAATGCTTTGGCTGTCTAATCCGACCAGTCAGTCGATTGTTCCCTGCCACTGAGGAGCTGCGTCGTGAGCGAGAAGAAGTTTGCCTCCCAGGCCGACCTGGAGGAAAAGAAGATCAGCTGGGAAAAACTCAGCGACAACGCCTATGCCTACACCGCCGAGGGCGACCCGAACACCGGGGTGATCATCGGTGACGACGGCGTGATGATCATCGACGCCACCGCCACGCCCGTTGCCGCCCAGGGCGTGATCGCCAAGGTGCGCGAGATCACGGACAAGCCCATCAAGTACGTGGTGCTCACGCACTACCATGCGGTGCGCGTGCTGGGCGCCTCCGGCTACCGCAGCGAGGGCCTGCAGGAGATCATCGCCAGCCGCGATACCTACGACCTGATCGTCGAGCGCGGCCAGCAGGACATGGATTCGGAGATCGGGCGGTTCCCGCGCCTGTTCCAGGCCGTGGAGAGCGTGCCCGGGCTGACGTGGCCGACCCTCACTTTCGAGGGCGAGATGGCCATCTGGCTGGGGGGGCTGGAGGTGCGCATCCAGCAGATCGGGCGCGGCCACACCAAGGGCGACGCCATCGTCTACATCCCCAGCCAGAACATCTGTTTCTCGGGCGACTTGGTCGAGGCCGACGCGGCCTGCTACACGGGCGACGCCTACCTCGCCGACTGGCCGCAGACCCTGGACAGGCTGGCGGCCATGAATTTCGACAAGCTGGTGCCCGGCCGCGGCCCGGCGTTGATGACCCCCGCAGAGGTGCAAAAGGGCCTGGCCTACACGCGCGACTTCGTCTCGACGCTGTACCGCTGCGCCCAAGAGGCGGTCGCGCAGGGCATGGACCTGAAGGCCACCATGGCGCACACGCGCCGCGCCATGGATCCAAAGTTCGGCCATGTGTTCATCTACGAGCACTGCCTGCCCTTCGACGTGACGCGCGCCCATGACGAGGCCAGCGGCATCCGCGACCCGCGCATCTGGACCGCCGAGCGCGACCAGCAGATGTGGCACGCGCTGCAGCAGGGCTGAGCGCCGCGCCAAAGCGAGCGGCTGCGCACGGGACCCCGCAGGAGGCGACATGCTGAAGACCTACACCTACCCGAAGTTCGAGTACCGGTGTCCGCCCGAGCTGGCCGAGCAGCGCAGTGGCCACTACCCGGTGGTCGTGGTCGGTGCCGGACCGGTGGGGCTGGCGATGGCGATCGACCTGGCGTGCCAGGGGCAGCAGGTGCTGCTGCTGGACAACGACGACACCGTCTCCATCGGCTCGCGCGGCGTGTGCTATGCCAAGCGCGCGCTGGAGATCCTCGACCGCCTCGGCTGCGGCGCGCCGTGCGTGGACAAGGGCGTGTCCTGGGACGTGGGCCGCACCTTCTTTCGCGAGGGCGAGGTCTTCAGCTTCAACCTGCGGCCGCAGGAGGGGCACCAGCGCCCGGGCATGGTGAACCTGCAGCAGTACTACCTCGAGCAGTACCTGGTCGAGCGCGCGCGGCAGCTGCCCAACCTGGAGCTGCGCTTCAAAAACAATGTCATCGCCGCCAGCCAGGACGAGGACATGGCCACGCTGCGCGTGGAGACGCCCGACGGCGCCTACACGCTGAGCTGCGACTGGCTGGTCGCGGCCGACGGCGCGCGCTCGCCGATCCGCCAGATGCTGGGCCTGGATATCGAGGGCAAGGTCTTCATGGACCGCTTCCTGATCGCCGATGTGGTCATGGCCGCCGACTATCCGGCCGAGCGCTGGTTCTGGTTCGATCCGCCCTTCCATCCGGGGCAGTCGGTGCTGCTGCACAAGCAGGCCGACAACGTCTGGCGCATCGACTTCCAGCTCGGCTGGGACGCCGATCCCGAGGAAGAGAAGAAACCCGAGCGCGTCATCCCGCGCATCCGCGCCATGCTGGGCGACGGGCGCGCGTTCGAGCTGGAGTGGGTCAGCGTCTACACCTTCCAGTGCCGGCGCATGGGCCGCTTCAACCACGGCCGGGTGCTGTTCGTGGGCGACGCCGCGCACCAGGTCTCGCCCTTTGGGGCGCGCGGCGCCAATTCCGGCATCCAGGACGTGGACAACCTGGCCTGGAAGCTCAAGCTGGTGATCGACGGCAAGGCGCCCGCATCGCTGCTGGACAGCTACAGCAGCGAGCGCTGCCTCGCGGCCGACGAGAACATCGCCAACTCCACCCGCTCGACCGACTTCATCACCCCCAAGAGCCGGGTCAGCAGGACGTTTCGCAACGCCGTGCTGGAGCTGGCGCAGGAACATCCCTTTGCGCGCGCGCTGGTGAATTCGGGGCGGCTGTCGGTCCCCACCTGGCTGGTGGACTCGCCCCTCAACACGCCCGACAGCGACGCCTTCGCCGGCGCCATGGTGCCCGGCGCGCCGATGGACGATGCGCCGGTGGCCGGCGGGGATGCGCGCTGGCTGCTGAACCACGTGGGCGGCCGGTTCCACCTGCTGTACTGCGCGGACGACGCCGGCGCCCTGGAGGCACCGCTGGTGGCGGCGCTGGGCGCGCTCGCGCAGGACGAGGTGGGCGTGCACGCCATCGTGGTCGCGCGCCAAGGCACGGCGCCGGCGCCCCTGGTGACGCTGGTGGACGTGCAGGGCGCCGTCCGTGAACGCTACGACCTGCGGCCCGGCACCACCTACCTGGTGCGTCCGGACCAGCACGTGGCAGCCCGCTGGCGCCAGTTCGATCCAGCCCGGGTGCGCGCCGCCGTCGCACGCGCCTGCGGCAAGGCCTGACCAGGCGCGACCGTGAAGAGAGATGCCATGCCCCTGATCACCCAGCCCAACCTGCACGAGCCCGGCAAGCGCTACTTCCAGGCCTACACGCCGGGGGACGACTTCTACGAGGCCCTGATCGAGATGCACCAGGGCCTGAGCGACGAGCAAAGCGAGACCGTCAACGCCCGCCTGATCCTGCTGCTGGCCAACCACATCGGGGATATCGGCGTGCTGCGCGAGGCGATGCGCATCGCGCGCGGCAGCCTCTGAGCCCTTCCAACCGCCCACCCAAGGAGACCCTCATGTCCATCGTTCGTGGCGTCCACCATGTCGCCTACCGTTGCAAGAACGCGAAGCAGACCGTGGAGTGGTACAAGAAGTACCTCGACATGGATTTCATCCTGGCCATTGCGGAGGACGAGGTCCCGTCCACCAAGGAGCCGGACCCGTACATGCACATCTTCCTGGACCTGGGAGGCGGCAACATCCTTGCTTTCTTCGAGCTGCCCACCAAGGACGAGATGCTCAGCCCGGCGGATGCCAACACGCCTGCCTGGACGCAGCATCTGGCGCTGAAGGTGGAGTCGATGGAGACCATGATGCAGGTCAAGGCGCGCATGGAGGCCGATGGCATCGAGGTCCTCGGCCCGGTCGACCACACGCTGTTCCAGTCGATCTACTTTCGCGACCCCTCGGGCCACCGCCTGGAGCTGGCCGTGGACACCACCACGCCGGCGATGAGCAAGGCCCTCGACGAGGTCAAGTGGGAGATGCTCGAGGAGTGGGACCGCACCAAGAAGGCACCGCAGCACGCGCGCTGGATGCACGACGGCTCGGGACAGCCCCGTTGAGCGGGCGTCCCCGGCTCCGCCACGCCGCCCCCGGGGTCGGCCCCGCAGGGGCGCAAGCCCTTTCACCCAAGCCCTGAAAGTCTCATGAAACTTGCCACTCTCCAGCAAGGCGGCCGCGACGGTACGCTGGTCGTCGTCAGCCGTGACCTGCAGCGCCAGCGCGCCGTTCCTTCCATCGCCCGCACGATGCTGGCCGCGCTCGACGACTGGGACAGCGTCGAGCCGCAGCTGCGCCAGGTCTACGAAGCCCTGAACAGCGGCTCCATCGAGGGCGAGCCCTTCGTCGAGGCCGCCTGCCACTCGCCGCTGCCGCGCACTTGGCAGTGGGCCGACGGTTCGGCCTACATCAACCACGTGGAGCTCGTGCGCAAGGCGCGCGGTGCCGAGGTGCCCGAGAGCTTCTACACCGACCCGCTGATGTACCAGGGCGGCAGCGACGGCTTTTTGCCGCCCAGGGGCAAGGTGGTGGCCAGGAAGGAGTGGGGCATCGATTTCGAGGCCGAGGTCACCGTCGTGACCGGCGATGTGCCCATGGGCGCGACGCCCGAACAGGCGGCCCGCGCGATCCGCCTGGTGATGCTGGTCAACGATGTGTCGCTGCGCGGCCTGATCCCGGGCGAGCTGGCCAAGGGCTTCGGCTTCTTTCAGAGCAAGCCGGCCAGCGCTTTCAGCCCCGTGGCCGTGACGCCGGACGAGCTGGGCGACGCTTGGCGGGATTCCAAGCTGCACCTGCCGCTTCTGGTGCACCTGAACGGCAAGCTGTTCGGCAAGCCCAATGCCGGCGTGGACATGACCTTCGACTTCGGCCAGCTGGTGGCCCATGCGGCGAGGACGCGCACTCTGTGCGCCGGCTCCATCATCGGCTCGGGCACGGTCTCGAACAAGCAGGGGAGCCTTTGGGGCTCGTCGATCGACAACGGCGGGGTGGGCTATTGCTGCCTGGCCGAGGTGCGTACCTACGAGACCATCGAGCAGGGCCAGCCGAAGACGCCGTTCATGGACCACGGCGACGTGGTGCGCATCGAGATGCTGGACGGCGCGGGCCGCAGCATCTTCGGCACCATCGAAAACGAGGTCGATACCCAGAGCGCGCCCTGAGCCGCCATCCCACCCTCCCAGGAGACCAAGCCATGAAGCAAACCCTCGCTGCCGTTGCCTTCGCCACCGCCGCCCTGGCGGCCCACGCCCAGCAGCCCATCGTGCTGAAGGTGGCGCACTTCTGGCCGCCCACCGCCATGAGCCAGCAAAAAGTGCTGGAGCCCTGGTGTGCGAAGATCGCCAAGGAGTCGAACAACCAGCTGCAGTGCCAGATCTACCCGGCCATGCAGCTGGGCGGCACGCCGGCGCAGCTGATCCAGCAGGCCATCGACGGCGTGGCGGACGTGGTCTGGACGCTGCCGGGCTACACGGCCGGGCGCTTCCCGTCCATGGAGGTCATGGAGCTGCCCTTCCTGACCAAGGACGCCGAGGGCGGCAGCCGCGCCGCCTGGGAGATCTACGAGAAGTACGGCCAGAAGGATTTTGCGGGCGTCAAGCCCCTGGCCTTCAACGTGCACGATCGCGGCCACCTGCACAACAACAAGCGGCCCATCACCAAGGTGTCGGACCTCAAGGGCCTGAAGATGCGCGCGCCCACGCGCCTGACCAACAAGATGGTGGCGGCGCTGGGCGCGACGCCGGTGGGCATGCCCATGCCGCAGGTGCCCGATGCCGTCTCCAAGGGCGTGGTCGACGGCTACGTGCTGCCCTGGGAGGTCATCCCGACCATGAAGCTGCACGAGATGACCAAGTACCACTCGGAGATCAACGCGCCGCAGCCGGGGCTGTACACGACGCTGTTCACCATCGCCATGAACCAGGCGAAGTACGACAGCCTGCCGCCCGAGCTGAAGAAGGTGATCGACGCCAACTCCGGCGCCGAATTCTCCGCCTCCATCGGCCGCGCCTGGGACGCGTCGGCGCCGCCCGCGCGCAAGCAGGCCGAGGAGCGCGGCAACCAGTTCAACACCATCGGCGCCGCCGAGGTCGAGGGCTTCCAGAAGGCCACCGCGCGCGTGACGGATGACTGGATCAAGGAAGTCACGGCCAAGGGCTACGACGGCAAGGCCATGGTCGAGGACGCGCGCGCCCTGTCGGCCAAGTACGCCGAACGGAAGTAAGAAGGGCGGGGCAGGGCGGTGGCGCCGCGGCTGCTGCCTGCCGCCCGCGACGAAGGCTGACACCATGGTCGATGCTTCCAGCGCCCCGGAGGGTGCGTCCGAGCCCCTGGCGCCGCAGGATGCCGTGGGGCGTTTCCTGCTGGCGTGGTCCCGGCTGTCGGCGCTGGGCGGCGTGGCGCTGCTGCTGGCGGTGTGCGTGCTCTCGACCTGGAGCGTGCTCGGGCGCGCCCTGTTCGATTCGCCCGTGCTGGGCGACGTGGAGATGGTGCAGGTGGCCTGCTCGCTGGCCATCGCTGCCTTCCTGCCGTATGCGCAGATGAAGGGCGCGCACGTCATCGTGGATTTCTTCACGCTGCGTGCCGGCCCGCGCCTGCGCGCCTGGCTGGACACCGCCGCGGCGCTGCTGCTGGCGCTGGCGGCGGCGTGGCTTGCCTGGCGCAGCGCCATGGGCGCCTGGGACACCTACGCCACCGGCGAGACCTCGATGATCCTCGGCTGGCCGCTGTGGTGGGCGCACCTGACCATCGCCCCGGGCTTCGGCCTGTTGGCGCTCACCGCGCTCTACACGGCGTGGGTGCAGCTGGGCAACGCCCGGAGGCGGCGGTGAGCGGGGTGGCGATCGGCGCCGCGATGGGCGTGCTGGTGCTCGTGCTGCTGGTGCTGCGCGTGCACATCGCCATGGCGATGCTGCTGTCCGGGGCGATCGGCTATGCGTTGGTCTCGGGTTGGAATCCGCTGCTGAACTACGTCAAGACCATGGCGTTTGCGCGCTACTCGGTCTACGACCTGTCGGTGGTGCCGCTGTTCCTGCTGATGGGCAACCTGGCCTCGCGCGGCGGGCTGTCGCGGCGGCTGTTTCGCGCGACCAACGCCTTCCTCGGGCACTACCGCGGCGGGGTGGCGATGAGCGCGGTGGGGGCCTGCGCGGGCTTTGGTGCGATCTGCGGCTCCTCGCTTGCCACGGCGGCGACCATGGGCCAGGTCGCGCTGCCGGAACTGCGCCGCTACCGCTATTCGCCGGCGCTCGCCACCGGCGCGCTGGCCGCCGGCGGCACGCTCGGCATCCTGATCCCGCCCTCGGTGGTGCTGGTGATCTACGCCGTGCTCGCCGAGCAGAACGTGGCCTCGATGTTCATGGCGGCGCTGGTGCCGGGCCTGCTGGCGATGGGGGGCTACATGGCGGCCATCGCCATCTACGTGCGCCTGTCGCCCGGCAGCGGCCCGGCGGCGCCGCGCATGGGCTGGCCCGAGCGCTGGCAGACGCTGCGCGAGGTCTGGCCCATCGTGGCGGTGTTCGTCACGGTGATCGGCGGCATCTATGGCGGCATCTTCACACCCACCGAGGCGGCGGCCATCGGCACCATGGCTACGGGTGCGCTTGCGCTCCTCACGCGCGAGCTGAGCTGGGAGGGCTTCCTCCAGGCGGGGCTCGATACCGCATCGGCGACGGCCATGATCTTTCTCATCCTGCTGGGGGCGGACCTGCTCAACGCCTTCTTCGCGCTCTCGCAGATGCCCGCCGCGGTGGCGCAGTGGGTGCTGGGCGCCGGGCTGTCGCCGATGCTGGTGCTGGTGGCGATCATCCTGATCTACCTGGTGCTGGGCTGTGTCATGGACAGCCTGTCCATGATCCTGCTGACCATCCCGATCTTCCTGCCGGTGGTGATGGGCCTGGACTACTGGGGCCTGAACCCGACCGACAAGGCGATCTGGTTCGGCGTGCTGGCGCTGATGGTGGTGGAGATCGGCCTGATCACGCCGCCGGTGGGGATGAACCTTTTCATCATCAACAGCCTGGCGCGGGACGTGCCGATGAAGGAAACCTACCGGGGCACGCTGCCCTTCATCGTCTCGGACCTGGTGCGCACGGCGCTGCTGGTGCTGGTGCCCGGGCTGTCGCTGTGGCTGGTCCACGCCCTCAACTGAATTTCGTACGGAAGACTCCGAGGTCCATGCTCAAGCTTTATTCCTATTTCCGCAGCTCGGCCGCCTACCGCGTGCGCATCGCGCTCGGGCTCAAGGGGCTGGCCTACCAGACCCTGCCCGTGCACCTGCTCAAGGGCGGCGGCGAGCAACACCAGGCGCCCTACCGCGCGCTGAACCCCCAGGGGCTGGTGCCGGCGTTGCAGACCGAGGACGGCGCCGTGCTGACGCAGTCGCTGGCGATCCTGGAATACCTGGACGAGGCCTATGGGGGGCCGGCGCTGCTGCCGCAGGGGGCGGTGGCGCGTGCCCGGGTGCGGGCGCTGTCGCAGGCCATCGCCTGCGACCTGCACCCGCTGAACAACCTGCGTGTGCTGGGCTACCTGAAGAACGAACTCGGCGCCGATGACGCGGCCAAGAACGCCTGGTACGCGCACTGGGTGGCGCTGGGCCTGCAGGCGGTGGAGGACATGCTCGCGCGCAGCGCGGACACGGGGCGCTTCTGCCATGGCGATGCGCCCGGCATGGCCGACTGCTGCCTGGTGCCGCAGGTCTTCAACGCCCGGCGCTTCCAGTGCCCGCTGGACGCCTACCCGACCATCCAGCGCATCGCCGCGGCCTGCGAGGAACTGCCGGCGTTCCAGCAGGCGGCGCCGGACCGGCAGCCGGACGCGGCCTGACGAAAAAGCGGGCCGCCCGGCTCGGCAAGGCGCTGCGCTGCCCGGGGCAGGCAGCGCCTTTTTTCATGCCTTGTCCCGATCGGGACAAAGCGGTATGGCAAAACGCGCGCAGCTGCCTACAATGAAAAATCGCACGACCGTTCTTTTCCCTTCATAGAACCAAGGAAGTCCCGCATGAGCGCCAAATACCAGGTCCACGGCGACGTGGCCGTGATCACCCTCGACAACCCGCCGGTCAACGGCTTGGGCCTGGCGACCCGCCAGGGCGTGGTGCAAGGGCTGGAACAGGCCCAGGCCGACGCGAATGTCCGTGCCATCGTCATCACCGGCGCGGGCGGCGCGTTCTCCGGCGGTGCCGACATCACCGAGTTCGGCACCGACAAGGCGATGGCCGAGCCCAACCTGCACACCGTCATCTCGGCCGTCGAGCAGTCCACCAAGCCGGTGGTCGCGGCCATTCACAGCGTCTGCATGGGCGGCGGGCTGGAGCTGGCGCTCGGCTGCCACTA
>NZ_ALEE01000601.1 GCF_000282995.1 Melaminivora alkalimesophila | reverse complement strand
CCCCTGCCACTACCGGATCGCCGCGCCGGGCTGCAGCGTGGCGCTGCCCGAGGTGAAGCTGGGCCTGCTGCCCGGCGCGGGTGGCACGCAGCGCCTGCCGCGCGTGATCGGCGTGGAGGCGGCGCTGAACATGATCGTCAGCGGCGAGGCCGTCAAGAGCGAATTCATCGGTGCCGTGCCGGGCCAGAAGTTGTTCGACAAGATGGCCGCCTCGCCCGAGGGCCTGGCGGAAGAGGCGCTGGCGTTCGCGCGCAGCGTGGCCGATGTGCGTCCGCTGCCGCTGGTGCGCAACCTGCCGTGCAAGCACCCCAACGGCGACGCATATTTCCAGTTCGCGCGCAACATGGTCAAGGGGATGGCGAAGAACTTCCCTGCGCCTGCCAAGTGCGTGGATGCCGTCGAGGCCGCCACCAAGCACAGGAAGTTCGACGACGGCCTGGCCGCCGAGCGCGAGCTGTTCATCCAGCTGATGTGGACGGCCGAGTCGCGCGCGCTGCGCCACCTGTTCTTCGCCGAGCGTGCCGCCAGCAAGATCCCGGACGTGCCGGCCGACACGCCGAAGCGCGAGATCAAGAAGGTGGCCGTGATTGGTGCCGGCACCATGGGCGGCGGCATCGCCATGAACTTCCTGAACGCCGGCATCCCGGTGGTGATGCTGGAGATGAAGCAGGAGGCGCTGGACCGGGGCGTCGCCACCATGCGCAAGAACTACGAGGCGCAGGTCAAGAAGGGCAAGCTCAAGGAGGACAAGTACCAGCAGCGCATGGCGCTCCTGTCCACCACGCTGTCCTACGACGACCTCAAGGACGCCGACCTGGTCATCGAGGCGGTGTTCGAGGACATGGGTGTGAAGGAGCAGGTGTTCAAGAAGCTCGACGAGGTGATGAAGCCGGGCGCCATCCTCGCGTCCAACACCTCGACGCTCGACCTGAACCAGATCGCCAGCTTCACCCAGCGCCCGCAGGACGTGGTGGGCCTGCATTTCTTCAGTCCCGCCAACGTGATGAAGCTGCTGGAGGTGGTGCGCGGCGATGCGACCGCCAAGGACGTGCTCGCCACCGTGATGGCCGTGGCCAAGAAAATCAAGAAGGTGGCCGTGGTCTCGGGCGTGTGCGACGGCTTCATCGGCAACCGCATGATCGAGCAATACGGCCGCCAGGCGGGCTTCCTGCTGGACGAGGGCTGCACGCCGCAACAGGTGGACCAGGCGATCGAGAAATTCGGCTTTGCCATGGGCCCGTTCCGCATGGGAGACCTCGCCGGCAACGACATCGGCTGGGCCATCCGAAAGCGCCGCGCCGTCGAGCAGCCGGACATGAAGTACAGCAAGACCGCCGACCTGCTGTGCGAGATGGGCCGCTTCGGCCAGAAGGTGGGCAAGGGCTGGTACGACTACGCACCGGGCAAGCGCGACGCCATCCCGAATGCCGAGGTCGAGAAGATGGTGGCCGACCACCGCCAGTCGCTGGGCATCACGCCGCGCAAGATCAGCGACGAGGAGATCGTGCAGCGCCTGGTGTATGCGCTCGTGAACGAGGCGGCGCACATCCTGGAGGAAGGCATCGCCAACAAGGCGAGCGACATCGACGTGGTCTACATCTTCGGCTACGGCTTCCCGGTGCATCGCGGCGGCCCGCTGAACTACGCCAACGAGGTCGGCCTGTTCAACGTGGTGCAGGCCATGAAGCGTTTCGCGCAGAACCCGCTGGACGATGCCGCCTTCTGGCAGCCCGCGCCGCTCCTGCAGCGGCTGGTCGCCGAGGGCAAGGGTTTCTGAGGCCGCTGCCACCGCCATTGGCCGCCACCCCATCCACCGAATTCAAGGAAGTTCGCACATGACCTCCGCAGTGATCGTCTCCACCGCCCGCACGCCGCTCGCCAAGAGCTGGAAGGGCTCCTTCAACATGACCCATGGCGCCACGCTGGGCGGGCACGTGGTGCGCGCCGCCGTCGAGCGCGCCGGCATCGACCCGGCGCTGGTCGACGACGTCATCATGGGCTGCGCCAACCCCGAAGGCGCCACCGGCATGAACATCGCGCGCCAGATCGCGCTGATGGCCGACCTGCCCGTGACCACCTCGGGCATGACCATCAACCGCTTCTGCTCCTCGGGCCTGCAGACCATCGCCACCGCCAGCCAGCGCATCATCGCCGGCGAAGGCGAGGTGTACGTGGCCGGCGGCGTGGAGAGCATCTCCTGCGTGCAGCAGGAGATGAACCTGCACATGATCTTCGACCTCGCGCTCAAGAAGAAGAAACCCGAGATCTACTGGACCATGCTGCAGACCGCCGAGCAGGTCGCCAAGCGCTACGGCATCGGCCGCGACGCCATGGACGAGTACGGCGCCGCCAGCCAGCAAAAGGCCTGCGCCGCCCAGGCGGCGGGCAAGTTCGATGACGAGATCGTGCCGATCACCGTCACCGCCGGCATCGCCGACAAGGTGCGCGGCCTGGTCACCAAGGAAGTCACGGTCAGCAAGGACGAGGGCACGCGCGAGGGCACGACCAAGGAAGGCATCAGCGGGATCAAGCCCGCGCTGCCCGGCGGCGTGATCGCGGCGGGCAACGCCAGCCAGTTCAGCGACGGCGCGGGTGCCTGCGTGGTGGTGAGCGAGGAATTCGCCAGCCGCAACAACCTGAAGCCCCTGGGCCGCTTCCTGGGCTTTGCCGTGGCCGGCTGCGAGCCCGACGAGATGGGCATCGGCCCGGTGTTCGCCGTGCCGAAGGTGCTCAAGAAGCTGGGCCTGAAGGTCGAGGACATCGACCTGTGGGAGCTGAACGAGGCCTTCGCCGTGCAGGTCATCTACTGCCGCGACAAGCTGGGCATTCCCGCCGACCGCCTGAACGTGAACGGCGGCGCCATCGCCCTGGGCCACCCCTACGGAGTGTCCGGCCAGCGCCTGACGGGCCATGCCCTCATCGAGGGCAAACGCCGCGGGGCGAAGCGCGTGTGCGTGACCATGTGCATCGGCGGCGGCATGGGCGCGGCCGGGGTGTTCGAGGTGCTGTAAGCACCGGGCTGCCCGCACGCAGAAACGGAAAACGCCCCGCGCAGGATGCAAGGCCTGCGCGGGGCGTTCGTTTTTCCGGGGGCGTTGCGTCGCCTACTGGACATGGGCCGGGGCGCGAGGGTGTCCATAATTTCCACCATGACCTCCCCCCTGCGCTCCACCCTCGACTTCCTGCTGCACGACTGGCTGCAGGCCGAATCGCTCACGGCCCGCGAGCGTTTCGCCGACCACTCGCGCGAGACCTTCGACGCCGTGCTCGACACCTGCGAGCGCATCGCGCGCGAGAAATACGCGCCCTTCAACCGCACGGTAGACGAGCAGGAGCCGCGCTTTGACGGCGAGCGCGTCATCCTGCCGCAGTGCACGCACGACGCGCGCCTGGCCTATGCGGAAAGCGGCATGCTCAGCGCCGCGCAGGACTACGAACTGGGCGGCATGCAGCTGCCCTACGTGGTGGAGTCGGCGGCCAATGCCTTCTTCGGCGTGGCCTCCATCAGCATTGGCGCCAACCTGCTGACCACCGGCAACGCCAACGCCATCCTCGCGCACGGCACGCCGATGCAGCAGCAGGTCTTCGCTGCCAACGAGTTCAACGGCCGCTGGACCGGCACCATGTGCCTGTCCGAGCCGCAGGCGGGCTCCTCGCTGTCGGACGTCGCCACGCGGGCGGAAGCCGATGGGGCGGACTTTGCCGACGACCCGCTCGGCCCGCGCTACCGCCTGACCGGCAACAAGATGTGGATCAGCGGCGGCGACCACGAGCTGGCCGAGAACATCGTGCACCTGGTGCTGGCGAAGATCCCCGGGCCGGATGGCAAGCTGGTGCCGGGCACGCGCGGCATCTCGCTGTTCATCGTGCCCAAGCACCTGGTGGACACCGACGGCCGGCTCACCGGCGAGCGCAACGACGTGGCGCTGGCCGGCCTGAACCACAAGCTGGGCTGGCGCGGCACGACCAACACGCTGCTGAACTTCGGCGAGGGCAAGTACCCGGTGCGCGGCAGCGCGGGCGCGATCGGCTACCTGGTGGGCCAGCCGGGCGAGGGCCTGAAATGCATGTTCCACATGATGAACGAGGCGCGCATCGCCATCGGCATGGCGGCGACCATGCTGGGGCTGGCGGGCTACTACGCCAGCCTGGACTACGCCCGGACGCGCCTGCAGGGCCGGCCCATGGGCGCCGGCGGCAAGGACCCCACGCAACCGCCCGTGCCGCTGATCGAACACGCCGACATCAAGCGCATGCTGCTTGCGCAAAAGAGCTGGTGCGAGGGGGCGCTGGCGCTGAACCTGTATTGCGCCCGCCTGGTGGACGAGGGGCGCACGGGCGAGCCCCAGGCCGCCGCCGAGGCGCGGTTGCTGCTGGAGGTGCTCACGCCGATTGCCAAGAGCTGGCCGAGCGAGAATTGCCTGGAAGCCAACAGCCTGGCGATCCAGATCCACGGCGGCTATGGCTACACGCGCGATTTTCCTGTCGAGCAGTACTGGCGCGACAACCGCCTGAACATGATCCACGAGGGCACACACGGCATCCAGGCCATGGACCTGCTGGGGCGCAAGGTGGTCATGCAGGACGGGGCGGGGCTGAAGCTGCTGGCGCGCACCATCGGCGCGGCGATCGAGCGCGCACGCGCGCACCCGGAACTGGCTGACTGGGCGGGGCAGCTGGCGCAGGCGCTGCAGGAAGTGGGCGAGGCCACCCAGGCCGCCTGGGCCACGGGCGACCCGCAGGAGGCGCTGGCCAATGCCGTGCCTTACATGCAGGCCTTTGGGCACGTGGTGCTGGCGTGGATGTGGCTGGACATCGCCTGCAGCGTGCTGCAGCGGGATGCCTCGCTGTCGAGCCCGGCGAGCGCCGGCCGGATGGGGGCGGCGCGCTACTTCTTCCACTACGAGCTGCCGCGCATCGGCGCCTGGCTGGCGGTGGTGCGGC
>NZ_ALEE01000600.1 GCF_000282995.1 Melaminivora alkalimesophila | reverse complement strand
GGTGCGGCGGCGCGACATGAGCTGTGCCGCCATGGCGGACGAGATGTTCTGAGCTGGCGGCTCCGGGGGCGCCTCAGCGGCCCACGCGGTTGAGGCGGCCAAGGGCTGCGCCCGGGCGCTCCGGGCGCCGCCAGGCCATGCCGCCCGGCAGTCCCAGCACCACCACCGCCGCCAGCAGGAGCAGCGCCGACGCCAGGCCGAAGGCCAGCCAGTGCGTGCCCAGGCGCTCGTAGCCCCAGCCGCCCAGCCAGGAGCTGATCATGGCGCCCACCTGATGCATCAGGTAGGCCCAGCCGTAGAGCACGCCCACCAGGCGCACGCCGAACACATCCGCCAGGATCGCCGAGGACAGGGCGATGCTGCCCGCCCAGACCACGCCGCCCACGGCGGCCGTGCCGTAGAGCTGCAGCGCGCTGGCGGCCAGCATCAGGGCGATGAACCCCAGCCCGCGCACGCCGTAGATGGCGGCCAGCAGCCGGGCGCGCGGCAGGCGGTCGG
>NZ_ALEE01000599.1 GCF_000282995.1 Melaminivora alkalimesophila | reverse complement strand
GGCGGTCGGCCAGCCGGCCGAGCGCGATGGTGCTGGGGATGGCCACCAGCCCGATCAGGCCGATGCCCAGCGCGCTGGTGGTGGCGTCGAAGCCGCGGTCCATGAGCATCGGCATGCCGTGCGTACCCAGCAGGTTCATGCTGAAGCCGCAGGCGAAGAGCCCGAAGGTGACGCGTGCGAAGGTGGCGGTGCGCATGGCCTGCGTCACGCTCCAATGGGCGGCCGGCGCGGCGGGTGCGGGACGGCCGGTGGCATCCTGGAGCGCGTCGCCGTCGGGCGGCGCCTCGTCGCGGATGACGCGCAGCGCCGCCGGCACGGTGACGGCCACAAACACCGCGGCGAAGGCGAGCAGCGTGGATTGCCACGACAGGTATTGCAGCGCGATGCCGAGCACAGGCGTCATGACGGCGATACCCGCCATGGAGCCCGTGGACAGGAAGAACAGCGCCATGCCGCGGCGGCGCTGGAACCAGCGGCTGATCACCGGCGTGAGCGCGATCGGGCTGGTGAAGCCCGCGCCCACCGACATCAACACGCCGAAGCTCAGCAGCAGCCCGGTGGGGCTGCGCGTGTTCGCGGCCCAGAGAGCGGCCACGACCACCATGGCGGTGCCCGCGAGCAGCACGAAGCGCGTGCCGCGCCGCGCCACCAGCCAGCCCGCCAGCGGCATCGCCAGGCCATAGCACAGCATGCCCACGGCGACGATGGACGACAGCAGGCTGCGCGAGAAGCCCAGGTCTTCGGCCATGGGCAGGAACAGCGGCCCCAGCCCCAGGCGCATGCCGACGGTCAGCAGGGTGATGAGGGTGGCGGCGGCGACGATGTTCCAGCCGAAGTACCAGCGTTCGGGTGGTTGCGTGGGGGCAGGGGACATGGGCGGTATTTTCCTGTGGGCGCGTGGCCGGACACCTGCCCCAGCAATCGCCCAGGCGACAGCCGGCGCGCCGGGCGGCACCCCACAATAGCCGCGAGCAGGCTCCGATCTGCCATGCTTTCAATACTTCCCGATTTTCCAACTTCCCAACTTTCGGAGACAGGCCCATGGCGCGCACCGTGCAACAGCTTTTCGACCTCTCGGGCAAGACCGCCCTCGTGACCGGCGGCTCGCGCGGCCTGGGGCTGCAGATGGCGCATGCCCTGGGCGAGGCCGGCGCGCGCATCATGCTCAGCTCGCGCAAGGCCGAGGACCTGGAGGCCGCCGCCGCCGAACTGCAGGCCGCCGGCATCGACGCAGGCTGGATCGCCGCCGACTGCGCTCGCGAGGACGACATCCAGCGCCTGGCCAGCGAGACGCTGGAGCGCCTGGGCAGCGTGGACATCCTGGTCAACAACGCCGGCGCCAGCTGGGGCGCGCCGGCCGAGGAGCACCCGGTGGCGGCCTGGGACAAGGTCATGAACCTGAACGTGCGCGGCTACTTCCTGCTGTCGCAGGCGATTGCGCGCGCCAGCATGATCCCGAGGAAGGGCGGGCGCATCATCAACATCGCCTCCATCGCCGGCCTGGGCGGCAACCCCAGCGGCATGAAGACCATCGCCTACAACACCTCCAAGGGCGCGGTCATCAACTTCACGCGCGCGCTGGCGGGCGAGTGGGGCGTGCACGGCATCAGCGTGAACGCCATCTGCCCGGGTTTTTTCAAGACCAAGATGGCGGCCGTGCTGATCGAGACCCTGGGCGAGAAGGAGATGGCCGAGCACGCGCCGCTGCGCCGCCTGGGCGACGACGAGGACCTGAAGGGCATCACGCTGCTGTACGCGAGCGACGCGGGCAAGCACATCACCGGCCAGTGGCTGGCGGTGGACGGCGGCGTGAGCGCGCTGATCGGTGGCTGAGGCCATGCCGCCGGCGCTCGACTTCGGCGCCGAGATCCCCTTCGTGCGCGAGCTGGGCTTCGTGCTCGCGCGCATGGAGCAGGGCGAGTCCGAGCTGCACTACGAGGTCCGGCCGGAGCACATGAATTCCTTCGCCGTGGCGCACGGCGGAGCGGTGATGGCGCTGCTGGACGTGGCCCTGGCGACGGCCGCGCGCAGCGTGGCGCCCGAGCTGGGCATCGTCACCATCGAGATGAAGACCAGCTTCATGCAGCCCGCGCGCGGCCGCCTGGTGGCGCGCGGGCGCCTGCTGCACCGCACGCGCTCGCTGGCCTTCGTGGAAGGCACGGTCCACGACGCCGAGGGCCGCGCCTGCAGCCAAGCCACCGGCACCTTCCGCTACGTGCGCCGCACGGCGGACGCGCAGGCGCTGCCCACCGACTGAGCGGCGCCCGACTTCCATCGCATCCCATCCCATCCAGGAGGACCAAACCATGCCACGCAACCAGCAGATCCTGCTCGCCAGCCGCCCCCAGGGCGAGGCCACGGCAGAGAATTTCCGCTTCGTGACCACCGACACCCCGGCGCTGCAGGACGGCCAGGTGCTGGTGCGCCACCACTACCTGAGCCTGGACCCGTACATGCGCGGGCGCATGAACGACAGCAAGAGCTACGCCGCCAGCCAGCCGCTGGACGAGGTCATGATCGGCGGCACGGTGGGCGAGGTCGCCGAGAGCCGGCATCCGGACTACCAGCCGGGCGACAAGGTGGTCGGCATGGGCGGCTGGCAGGAGTGGAGCGTGGTCGATGCCGGCCAGCCCGGCGCTTTGCGCAAGGTGGACACGACGCACGTGCCGCTGTCGTATTACCTGGGCGCCGTGGGCATGCCGGGCGTGACGGCCTGGTACGGCCTGGTGAAGATCATCGACCCGAAACCCGGTCAGACCGTGACGGTGAGCGCCGCCACCGGTGCGGTGGGCAGCGCCTTCGTGGCCCTGGCCAAGGCGCGCGGCTGCCGCGTGGTGGGCATCGCCGGCGGGCCGGAGAAGTGCCGCTATGCCACCGAGGAACTGGGCTACGACGAGTGCATCGACCACCGCCAGCACACGGATCTGAAATCCATGGCGGCGGCGCTGAAGGCTGCATGTCCCGACGGGATCGACGGCCACTTCGAGAACGTCGGCGGCCACATCCTGGACGCCGTGCTGCTGCGCGCCAACGCCTTTGCCCGCGTGGCGCTGTGCGGAATGATCGCCGGCTACGACGGCCAGCCGCTGCCGCTGCAGAACCCGGCGCTGATCCTCATCAACCGCATGCGCGTCGAGGGCTTCATCGTCAGCGAACACATGGAAGTGTGGGGCGAGGCGCTCAAGGAGTTGGGCGGCTTGGTCGCCCAGGGCAAGCTGCGCCCGCGCGAGAGCGTCGCCGAGGGGCTGGCGGCCGCGCCGGAAGCGTTCCTCGGCATGCTGCGCGGCAAGAACTTCGGCAAGCAGCTGGTCAAGCTGATCTGACGGCCCGGGCCACACCCTTCACACCACCCCAGGAGACACCCCATGATCGAGGATTTCGCTGGCAAGACCGCCGTGCTGACCGGTGCGGGCTCGGGCTTCGGCCTGGAGTGCGCGCGCATCGGTGCCCGCCGCGGCATGCGGCTGGTGCTGGTGGACGTGCAGCAGGATGCGCTGGACGCTGCCGAGGCGGAGATGCGCGCCGCCGGCTGCGAGGTGCTGGCGCGCCGCGTGGATGTGGCAGACGCCGCGCAGATGGAGCAGCTGGCGGCCGAGGTGCAGCAGCACTTCGGCGCGCCGCACCTGGTGTTCAACAACGCCGGCGTGGGCGCGGGCGGCCTGGTCTGGGAAAACTCCGTGCGCGAGTGGGAGTGGGTGCTGGGCGTGAACCTGTGGGGCGTGGTGCACGGCGTGCGCCTGTTCACGCCGATGATGCTCGCCGCCGCCGAGGCCGATCCCGCCTGGCGTGGCCACATCGTGAACACGGCCAGCATGGCCGGCCTGCTCAACCCGCCCAACATGGGCATCTACAACGTCAGCAAGCACGCCGTGGTCTCGCTGAGCGAGTCGCTCTACCAGGACCTGTCGCTGGTCACGACCCAGGTGGGCGCGAGCGTGCTGTGCCCGTACTTCGTGCCCACGGGCATCACCCGCAGCGAGCGCAACCGCCCGCAGGACATGCAGTCCATGGCCCAGACGCGCAGCCAGCTGATCGGCCAGGCGATGATCTCCAAGGCGGTGGAGAGCGGGCGGGTGAGCGCCGCCGAGGTGGCGCAGAAGGTCTTCGACGCGGTGGCGGCCAACCGGTTCTACATCTACAGCCATCCGCAGGCGCTGGGCAACGTGCAGACCCGCATGGAGGCCATCGTGCGCGGCGAGAACCCGCCCGACGCCTTTGCCGAGCGGCCGCAGGTGGGCGAGCAGCTGCGCGCGGCGCTGCGCGGCCAGGGCTGACCGCCGCGCGCATGGGGGCGGGTTAAGCTTGCGGGCTTTCCCACGGCACGCTCGCAAAGGCTCCTTCCCATGTCCATCCAGTGGTTTCCCGGTCACATGCACCTGACGCGCAAGGCGATCGCCGAGCGCATCAAGGACATCGACGTGGTGATCGAGTTGCTGGACGCGCGCCTGCCGGCCTCCAGCGCCAACCCGCTGCTGGCCGAGCTCACGGGCAACCGGCCGAGCCTGAAGGTGCTGAACAAGCAGGACCTGGCGGACCCCGGGCGCACGCCCGCATGGCTCGACTGGTACAACGCCCGCGAGGGCACGCGCGCCATCGGGCTGGATGCCTCCGACCGCGCTCCGGCGCGGCGGCTGGTCGAAGCCTGCCGCCAGCTCGCGCCGAACCGGCGGGGCATGTCGAGGCCCATGCGGGTGCTGATCGTCGGGGTGCCGAACGTCGGCAAGTCCACGTTGATCAACACCCTGAGCGCCAAGCGCGAGGCCCGCACGGGCGACGAGGCCGGCATCACCAAGCAGGAGCAGCGCATCGTCCTGGAGGATGATTTCTACCTCTGGGACACGCCGGGCATGCTCTGGCCGCGCATTGTCGTGCCGCAAAGCGGCGAGCGGCTGGCGGCGAGCGGGGCGGTGGGGCGCAATGCCTACGACGACGAGGAGGTGGCGTTGGCGCTGCTGGGCTACCTCAAGCAGCACTACGGCGCGCCGCTCGATGCGCGCTACCGCCTGGGGCTCGCGCCGACGGAGATCGCCGCGCTGCACGACGACGAGTTGCTGGAGCGCATCGCCAGGAAGCGCGGCGCCGTCATGAGCGGCGGCCGGCTCAACCTGCAGAAGGCCGCGGAGATCGTGCTGGTGGATTTTCGCGCCGGCGCCATCGGGCGGCTGACGCTGGAGACGCCTGAGGAATATGCCGCCTGGGAGCAGGAGGCGGCGCGGCGCGAGCAGGAGCGCGCCGCGCGCAAGGCCGAGCAGCGCAAGCGCGACGACCGGCGCGCGCGGCTGCGGGACGGCGGCGAAGGCTGACCCGTCTCACCACAGCAGGGGCCGCGCCTCGCCCTCCCAGAACAGCACGCGCCGCAGTTCGTGCAGGCGCGAGGTGGCGGCGTGCAGAGGATCCGGGCCTGCTGCCTTGCGCAGCAGCACCAGATAGCCGTTGGAGGTGCCCACGGCCAGCCGGTCGGCGTCGCCGGGTGCCGTGGCCATGCAGCGCACCGTGCCACCGAGCAGGTGCTGCCAAAGCACCTGGCCCGCATCGGAGAGCGCCTCCAGGCCGGTGCCCTCGGCATCCGCCTGCACGGCAAGGCCGTGCAGCGGCACGCGTGTGGCACGCGTTGCCCCCTGCAGTTCCTCCACAGTGGCGTTTCCGAGGCGCTCCAGCCCTGCGGCGCCGCTCCCCAGCCGGAGCGCCCAGCAGGCGGCGGCGCCCCCCCGGCCCCGGGTCCAGGCGAGCAGCCGCCCATCGGCCGCCCAGTGCAAGGCGCGCAGCTCGCATCCGTGGGCCTGCGCGTGTCGCGCGAAGACGGCAGGCGCGAACGCGAAGCGGTGGTGGAAACGCTCCAGCGCGCCCGGATCGCCTGAGGCGTTCAGCTCGCGCGCCAGTTGCAGCACTGCTGCGGCATGGGCGCTGCGCGCGTCGCGCGGGAGCGTGCCGCCACGGCCGCTTTCTCCCCAATGCCGCCGCATGGCGGTCGCGTACTGGCGTGCCGCAGCCTGCCACAGGCGCGACAGCTCCATCGGCCCCGGCCCGAACACCGCCTCGTCCGTGGCCTCGGCCGCCCAGGGCAGGGGCTGCGCAAGCGCCGGGGGGCGCTCCACCACATGCCCGGGGCGCAGGTCGGCAAGCTGCTGCTCGCGCTGCTGGTCCAGCCGCGCCTGCGCGGCCCGCAGCCGCTCCTGGGCTTGGCAGAAACGCTGCAGCAGGTGTTCCATGTGGCGTGCCGCATGGCCGGGCAGGGGCACGCGCGGGGCGCTCTGGCGCGCGCTGTAGCTGAGCACGAGCCCCGGAGGGTGGGCCGTGCCCGGGGCTGGGCCGGCGCCTTCGCCAAGCACGTCCAGCTGGTAGGCGGCATGGGCGTCGTCGGCTGGGTCGCCCGGGCCCTCGGTGCCATTGCGCCAACCCAGCTTGAGGGCGGCGGCGTGGCGGCGCCCGC
>NZ_ALEE01000598.1 GCF_000282995.1 Melaminivora alkalimesophila | reverse complement strand
TGGCGGCGCCCGCCGCGAAAGCCCGGTTGCCGCACGCCGACCCACGTATCGCCCAGCCACAGGCCGCTGCGCTCGGGGTCGCTCCAGTCGTTGTAGTGCTCGGTGAAAAGGGGCAGCGCGGCAAGCTCCAGCACCTGGGCCGGGCCGAGCGTCGCATGCAGCCGCGTGCGCGTCGGCCAGCCGGACCGGCGCTCCTGCTCGGCCGCCTGCCAGTAGTGCAGCAACTGCGCCCACGCCTCCGCCAGGGCCTGCCGGGCCGCGGGGTCGGCCGCGCCGCCATCCTCGTGCAGTGGGCGCCAGTGCGTGGGCCGCCCGTCCGCGCCGTAGCTGCGCCAATGCACCAGCAGGTCATGTTCCCCCGAAGGGGTTGGGTGCGGGGCGCGCAGGCGCGCCCAGGCGCGCTGGGCCCAGTGGGTGGCCGCGGGCGGCGCCGTCTCCGGCAGCGCCAGCCAGAAATCCCACTGCTTCCAGAGGCTGACGAACAGCCCGTCGTGGTAGGCATCGCCGTCCTCGTCGACGTGGCTGCGCGTCAGCAGGAAGTCCATGGGCCCCCACCAGCCGGCGGCCTTGGAGGGCCCCTTGTCCGGCAGGGCCACGCGCAGCAGGCCGCGCAGGCCGGTGGCATCGGGCAGGGCGCCCGGGGCGTACGGGTCCGCGGGGGGCAGCGGCGCGGAGAATGGGGCGGCACCGTCGTTCATGGCAGCCCATGGTACGCGTGCTGGCGCCATCCCCGCCGTCGCCCACAGGCGCGGGGCGGCGGCTTTCAGCGGTCGGTGCGTCCGGCCTTGCCGCCGTCGTCCTCGGGGACGATGCTGCCGTCCTCGAGGTACTGGCGGTATTGTTCGGGCGTGAGTGCAGCCTGGCCTGCCGAGCCGTCGCTCGTGGTCCAGCTCAGCGTCATGCTGTCCGGGGAGGGATGCAGCTCCACCAGGCCTTCGGGGATCTGCAGCTGGGGCCCGTCGCCCTCGCGGTAGTGAACGGTGCCGCGGATGCGTGCGTGTCGTTGCTCGGTCATGGTTGTGGTCCTTTCTGTTTTCTCTGTGGAGGGGGGAGCGCCGCAGGGGGCGGTGCGTGGCGCGTGTCCAGGTGGCAGGCGTGTTGCGCCCGGGGCAGGGCCCACAGCACCGCCACTCCCAGCAGACTGCTGAGCAGCGCCATGCTCTCGTGGCCCAGGCCGGCTGTGACGCCGATGGCGGCCGTGAACCAGATCCCAGCCGCGGTGGTCAGTCCTTCCACGGCGTCGGCCTCGCTGCGCTTGAGGATGGTCCCGGTCCCCAGGAAACCGATGCCGGCGATGACGCCCTGCAGCACGCGGCTGTTGTCCCGCGGCTCGATGCCGGAATGCTCCGCCACCAGCACGAACAGCGCGGCGCCCATGGAAACCAGCATGTGGGTGCGCACCCCGGCGGCCTTGCCTGCATGCTCGCGCTCCCAGCCCAGCAGCCCGCCCAGCGCCGCCGCCACACCCAAGCGCACGAGGGTGCGCGCTGCCGCCACCGGGTCGCCCGCGTCGGCCAGCTCGCCGCCGATGGCTTGCAGGACCTCGGACCACCAGCCGCTCATGGCGCCGGGCGCCCGTGCGCCAGCGCCTCAAGACGCGCAGGGCGGCAGTTCGGGGTCAGGGCAGGCATGAGCGGCAGTCTGTCCGGGTGGCGCGTCTGTGGCAGCGGCCTGCGCCGCCGAAGAGGGTAGGACGGGGCCGCAGCCGCCCGTGCCCTCCGCCTGCCAGGGCAGACACAGCACGCGCCCCTGCCAGTCCTGCAGGTCGCTGGCCGCGCTCTCCACGCCGCTTGCGCCGGACGGCCAGCACAGGCCGCTGTGGAGCCTGAGGATCCGGCCGTCGGCGGGATGGGGCAGCTCCAGCTGCCAGGCATGCAACCACAGCCGGTGCAGTCCCAGGCGCTGCGCCCACCAGCGGTTGAGCGCGCCCTTGCCGTGGGTGGCGTCGCCGATGAGGGGGTGGGCGAGGTGTTTGAGGTGGCGCCGGATCTGGTGGCGCCGGCCGGTGACCGGCTCGGCCAATACCAAGGAGGCGCGGGTGTGGGGATAGCGCGGATCGCTGCGCTCGGGCAACTCGAGCCGCGCCAGGCGGCGCAGGCGCGTGCGTGCTTCCTGGGCGGGCGCGGCGCGGGGCGCCTCCTGCGGGCGCAGCGGGTGATCGACCTCGCAGGCCGGCGGCGGCCAGCCCCGCACCAGCGCCAGGTAGCGCTTGGCCACCGTCTGGTGGGCAAAGGCGTCTGCCAGCTGGCGTGCGGCCTGAGGGTGCAGCGCCATGGCGAGCACACCGCAGGTGCCCTTGTCGAGCCGGTGCACCGGGTAGACGCGTTGCCCGAGCTGGTCGCGCAGCGCCTGGACCACGAAGCGCGTCTCGCCCGCGTCCAGCCCCGTGCGGTGCACCAGCCAACCGGCCGGCTTGTACACCGCCACCACATGCTCGTCGCGCCACAGCAGCGGCAGCTCGCCGGTCGCCACTTCAGGAACTGCGCCCGGGCGTGAGCTGGATGGTGCCCAGACCGTGGTGCTGGGGCTCGTCGCGCTGGGCGATCCAATAGACCCACACGCCGCGCAGCCAGGCGCACAGGTAGATGACCGAGACGGCAAAGATGCCCCACTGGTTGGCGTGCCAGGAGGCGTAGAACCAGAACGGCTGGCCCAGCAGCCCGAACACGCAGGCCCAGCGGCGCGAGGCCGGGGAGCGCGCCTGGGAGAGCCAGGCGGCCGCGGCGCCCAGCAGGGCAATGGCGATTTGGTCGATTCCCATGGCAGGACCTCACTCGAAACGGGACGGGACGGGCTCGGTTCGGAATATTACCTGTTCATCCATACAGGTGTGGCAGGCGGCCGCCA
>NZ_ALEE01000597.1 GCF_000282995.1 Melaminivora alkalimesophila | reverse complement strand
GGCGGCCGCCATTCCTACAGCGGCATGGCGTGGACGATGGCGCGCCAGCCGAGGGTGGCGTCCTAGGGTTGTGAGCCGGGCAGCAGCCCTCGCCGGGCGCATCGGGCGCGCGGCGCACAACGCAAGGAATCCAGGCATGAACACCTCTGATCTTCGTGAAACCGTCCGTGACGTGCTGGCATACGACGACGCCCGCGAAAGCGCGCCCTTCGAGCACGAGGCCACCTTTCTGGCTGGCGTGGGCCTGCTGGCCTGCGCCTTCCTCACCACCTCGCGCACGCGCGCCGTGCTGCATGCGATGGCGGGGGGTGCGTTGCTGGTGCGCGCGGCCAGCGGGCGGGATGGGCTGCGCAGGTGGGCGCGCGGGCCGCGAACGGCGCAGCCACGCAGCCGCATCGTGGTCGCCTCCTGAAGGCGGCGGAAAAAGGGCGGGGCGCACGCGCGGCGCGGTCATGTCGTCTCCTTGGGGCACGCTTCGGCGGCGGGTTCGGTAAGAGGACGGCAAGAAGCGCAACAAAAGCCGAAGGTGCTCCAGCATCATCGAAAGCTTCCCGGCCCGCCGGCGTAGGAGACGAGCGCATCACGCTGCGCGCCGCGCGCCTGCCCCACAATCCCGGTCATGAACGACGACCAAGCCATGAGCCCCCAAAGTCCTGCGCACCTGCTGTGGCCGCAGTTCGCGCCCTCCCCTGATGATCCCTCACCGCTGGTGCTCTACCACGGCCGCTGTGCCGATGGCTTCGCCGCCGCGCTGGCTGCGTGGCGGTTCCATGGCGGGCAAGTGGAGTGCGTTCCGCTCAACCATGGCCAGGTGACGAGCCTGGCGGATCTTCCGCCGCTGGAGGGTCGTTTCGTCTACATCCTGGACTTCGCCTTCGGTCCGGAACTCACGGCCCAGATCGATGCGGCGGCGGGGCGACTCGTCCTGCTGGACCACCACAAGAGCGCCGCCGAGCGGCTTGCCGGCTG
>NZ_ALEE01000596.1 GCF_000282995.1 Melaminivora alkalimesophila | reverse complement strand
CTTGCCGGCTGCACGAGCCGCAACGGCGTGCTGCATTTCGACATGCAGCGCAGCGGCGCGCGGCTGGCGTGGGAATATTTCTTTCCGCAAGGACCGCTGCCGGATCTGGTGCGCTTGGTCGAGGACCGTGACCTGTGGAACTGGCGCCACCCGGAGACGGCCGGCTTCGTGGCGGCACTCGACCTGGAACCACACGATTTTCCGCGCTGGAGCGAGATCGCCGACTTCACGCCCGCGCAGGTGCAGGAATTCGTCGCTCGTGGGCGCGCCATGGACGAGAAATTCCGCCACCTGGCCGACGACATCGCGCGCGCTGCCCGGCCCCTTCGCTTCAACGGTGAGACCGGATGGATGGTCAATGCGCCGGGCGCCTTCCACAGCCTGGTGGGCGACATCGTCTCGCGCCGGTACGGCGGCTTCGCCCTGATGTGGACCGTGGCCGAGGATGGACAGATCCGCGTGGGGCTGCGCTCGCAGCGCGATTACGACTGCTCCCCGCTGGCCGTCCGCATGGGCGGCGGCGGCCACGCGCAGGCCTGCGGCTTCCGGCTGCCCCCCGAAATGCTGCCCGCGCTGCTGCAGGGTGATCTGCAGGCGCCATAATCGTTCGCTTCCCCACGGAGCCTGCCTGGCCGCCTGCGCGGCCGCTTGCCGTGCCCCACGCCGCCGTGAAAGCTGAACCCGGCCGCTGGCCCGTCGTCTTCATTCGCTCGCGAGAATTTCCATGACCCAGCAGAACCCTTCCTCCACTCCCATCCGCGTCGGCATCGTCGGCTACGGAAACCTCGGCCGTGGCGTGGAGGCGGCGATCGGCAAGAACCCGGACATGGCGGTGGCAGGCATCTACACGCGGCGCGACCCG
>NZ_ALEE01000595.1 GCF_000282995.1 Melaminivora alkalimesophila | reverse complement strand
GGCGCGACCCGGCGCGGCTGCAGCCGCTGGGCGCGAACGTGCCGGTGCATGCCATGGAAGCACTGCCTGCGCACCGGGAGCAGCTCGACGTGCTGGTGCTGTGCGGCGGCTCCAAGGACGACCTGCCCGAGCAGAGCCCGCGCCTGGCAGCGCTCTTCAGCCTGGTGGACAGCTTCGACACCCACGCGCGCATCCCCGAGCATTTCGAGGCGGTGGACGCCGCCGCCCGCGCGGCCGGCACCACGGCGCTGATCTCGGCCGGCTGGGATCCCGGCATGTTCTCGCTGCAGCGCCTCATGGGCGAGGCCCTGCTGCCGGACGGCGCCACCTACACCTTCTGGGGCAAGGGCCTGAGTCAGGGGCATTCGGATGCGATCCGCCGCGTGCCGGGCGTGGCCGGCGGGGTGCAATACACCATCCCGGTGGACGAGGCCGTCGAGCGCGTGCGCAGCGGCAGCCGGCCG
>NZ_ALEE01000594.1 GCF_000282995.1 Melaminivora alkalimesophila | reverse complement strand
GGCAGCCGGCCGCAGCTGTCGACGCGCGAGAAGCACCGGCGCGAGTGCTATGTGGTGCTGGAGCCGGGCGCCGACGCCGAGGCCGTGCGCCGGGCCATCACCGGCATGCCGCACTACTTCGACCAGTACGACACCACGGTGCACTTCATCGGCGCCGAGGAGCTGGCGCGCGAGCACGCCGCCATGCCGCACGGCGGCTTCGTGATCCGCAGTGGCGCCACCAGCAAGGGCGTGGGGCAGGTGGTGGAATACCGCCTCCAGCTCGACAGCAATCCGGAGTTCACCGCCAGCGTGCTGGTGGCCTATGCCCGCGCGGTGCACCGGCTGAACCGGGCGGGCCAGCACGGCTGCAAGACCGTGTTCGACGTGCCGCCGGGGCTGCTCTCGCCGCGCAGCGCCGCCGAGTTGCGTGCCGATCTGCTCTGAGGGGGCGCCCGCGCCGCTGCCCAGGCCGGGCTTCGCCTGTTCCTGCCGCCGGCCGGCCACCACTGCGCCATGGTGAAAGGGCTGCTCGCCTCCGTGGCGGCCTCCGTGATGTTCGCCGCCATGTACTACATGGCGCCCTTCCTCGCGCCCCTGGACGGGGAGCAGATCTTCGGCTGGCGCGTGCTGTGCACCCTGCCTTTCACCACCGTGCTGCTGCTGGCACTGCGCCAGGGCGGCCGTGTGCGCATGCTGGCGTTGCGGGTGCGGCGCCAGCCAAGTCTGGCGCTGGCGCTGCTGGCGAGCAGCGCGATGCTGGGGCTGCAGCTGTGGCTGTTCCTCTGGGCGCCGCTGCACGGGCGGGCGCTGCCGGTGTCCCTGGGCTATTTCCTGCTGCCGCTGGTGATGGTGCTGGCGGGGCGGCTGCTGTTTCGCGAGCGGCTGAGCCGGCTGCAGTGGACGGCCGCGGCCCTGGCCGGCGCAGGTGTCCTGCACGAGCTCGTGCGCGCGGGCGGCATGTCCTGGGAGACCTGGGTGGTGGCGCTGGGCTACACGGTGTATTTCGTGATGCGCAGGCGCCTGGCCACCGACCACCTGGGCGGCCACTGGCTGGACATGCTGTTGCTGGCGCCCGCGGCGCTGTGGTTCGTGGCGCGCCCGCCCTCGTCGCTGCCATTGCTCGCGCAGCACTCCCACCTGTGGAGCATGGTGCCGGTGCTGGGCGTGGTCAGCGCCGTGGCACTGGCGCTGTACATGGCGGCGAGCCGCTG
>NZ_ALEE01000593.1 GCF_000282995.1 Melaminivora alkalimesophila | reverse complement strand
GGGGAGCCGCTGGCTGCCGCTGGCGCTCTTCGGGTTGCTGAGCTACGTGGAGCCGGTGTTGCTGGCGCTCGTCGCGCTGCTGCTGGGCGAGAGCATCGCGCCGGCGCAATGGCCGACCTACGGCCCCATCTTCGCTGCCGTGGCCGTGCTGGTGCTCGATGGGGTCCTGCGCCTGTATGCCGGGCAGACCCGGCCAGCCGCGACCTAGCGCCGCTGCGGCCTCAGGGGACGGGCAACGCTTCCCACTGCCCAGGCTCCAGACCCTCCAGGGTGTAGGCGCCGATCGCGACGCGCACCAGCCGCAGCGTCGGGTGGCCGACGGCGGCCGTCATGCGCCGCACCTGCCGGTTGCGCCCCTCGCGGATGGTCAGCTCGATCCAGCCATCGGGAATGTGGCGCCGCACGCGGATGGGGGGCTCGCGCGGTGGCAGCGCCGGGGGAGCCTGCAGCCGCCGGACTTCGGCCGGCAGGGTGGGGCCGTCCGACAGCAGCACCCCGGAGCGCAGGCGCTGCAATGCCTCCTCGCCCACCTCGCCCTCGACCTGTGCCAGATAGGTCTTCGGCATGCGGTGGCGCGGGTCGCTGATGCGGGCCTGCAGCGCACCGTGGTTGGTCAGCAGCAGCAACCCCTCGCTGTCGGCATCCAGCCGCCCGGCCGCGTACACCCCCGGCACGTCGATGAACTCCTGCAGCCCGCGCCAGCGGCCCTCCGGCGTGAACTGGCTCAGCACGCCATAGGGCTTGTAGAAGCGCAGCAACCGCACCGGCGCGGCGGCCGGGAAAGACCCCGCAGGGGCGGGGGCTGGGCGGGAGCGGCGATGCGTCGGGCGGCGGGGCGGAGCAACCATGGCGGCAGTGTAATTGTTGCGATGCAGCAACGAAGTCGGCCGGCGGAGGTCCAGGGTTATGCGCCAAACGGATAGTTCCATGCATTGGTCGTGCATTGGGTCATAATCGCCCCCAAGCCCGGTGGGGTTGCGCTCGCCAAACGGGCGGCGCGCCAGCACCGGACCTGCTTTCACGGATGTCCCTGCCCCGGGCCCACCGCGCCCGGGGCAGGCCGCGCAGCCCAACAGGCGAGCGCCCTCCGGCCAGCGACCTGGACCTGTGCCCGGCGCCGCGCCCCGACCCACGGGCAGCGCCTGCCATGCCAAGCCCTGCTTCCTTCGCCCTTTTGTTTTTTTCTTCCTCGCTGCCACTGCGGCCCGCCATCGCCATGCGCCAAGAACAGGACTTCCTCGGCTCCAAGACCATCCCCTCCGACGCCTACTGGGGCGTGCACACGGCACGTGCCGTGGAAAATTTCCCGATCACCGGCCAGGCCGTCTCGTGCATGCCCGACCTGATCCGTGCCTTCGCCTACGTCAAGAAGGCAGCGGCCCAGGCCAACCTGGAGCTGGGGGTGCTTGGCAAGACCGAGGCCCAGGCCATCGGCCGTGCCTGCGACGACCTGATCGCCGGGCAGCTGCACGAGCAGTTCATCACCGACGTGATCCAGGGTGGGGCCGGGACCTCCACCAACATGAACGCCAACGAGGTGATCGCCAACCGGGCGCTGGAGCACCTGGGCCTGGCCAAAGGCCGCTACGACGTGATCCACCCCAACGATCACGTCAACGCCTCGCAGAGCACCAACGACACCTACCCGACGGCCGTCAAGCTCGCCACCTGGTTCGGCATCGAGACGCTGCTGGCGGCGCTGGCCTCGCTGCGCGGAGCCTTCGAGGCCAAGGGGCGGGAGTTCGCCTCGATCCTGAAGGTCGGACGCACGCAGCTGCAGGACGCCGTGCCGATGACGCTCGGCCAGGAATTCGACGCCTTCGCCGCCATGATCGCCGACGACGAGGCGCGCCTGCGCGACTCGGCGCGCTTGCTGTGCGAGATCAACATGGGCGGCACGGCCATCGGCACCGGCATCAATGCGCCGGTGGGCTACGTGGACGTGGTCACGCCGCGGCTGGCCGAGCTGTCGGGCGTGCCGGTGCGGCCCGCGGCCAATCTGATCGCCGCCACCGCCGACACGGGCGTGTTCCTGGACATCTCCGGCGTGCTCAAGCGCATCGCCGCCAAGCTCTCGAAGATCAGCAACGACCTGCGGCTGCTGTCCTCTGGTCCGCAGGCGGGGGTGGGCGACATCCGGCTGCCGGCGCGCCAGGCGGGCTCGTCCATCATGCCGGGCAAGGTCAACCCGGTGATCCCGGAGGTGGTGAACCAGGTGTGCTTCGAGGTGATCGGCAACGACGTGGCGATCACCATGGCGGTCGAGGCCGGCCAGCTGCAGCTCAATGCCTTCGAGCCGCTGATGGCCTGGGCCCTGCACAAGAGCCTGCACCACCTGGCGCACGCCTGCCAGACGCTGCAGGTGCATTGCGTGGAAGGCATCGTCGCCAACGAGGCGCTGCTCGAAGCGCGCATCGCCCAGTCGGTGACGCTGGTGACGGCGCTCAACCCGCTGATCGGCTACGAGAAGTCGGCCGCCATCGCCAAGGCAGCGCTCGCCTCGGGCCGGCCGATCGCCGATGTGGCCGAGGAGCTGGGCATCATGGGCCGCCAGGAGATGCAGCAGCTGCTGGTGGCCGAGCGCCTGACCCAGGCCGGCGCCCTGACCCCGGATGTGGGGGCCGCTGCCCTGCAGTCCGCCACCGGGGCCTGCCTGGCCGGCAACTGAGCGCAGAGCCTGCGCCGCGCGTCGCCCCTCCAGGGGCGGGCGCGGCGCGCACGCGCGCTCAGCGCACCCGTTCGGTCTCCACCACCATGTCGAGCACGTAGACCGCGCCCGGGGCGTCGGCCGGCGGGTTCGGTCGCTCGAAGCGGTTCACCCGCAGGATGTTGCGCTGGCCGCGCTCGTGGGCATAGCCCTCGATCTCGCCGTACAGCGGCTGCCACGGGCCGGCGCTCTGGCGCACGCCATTGTGGTCGTAGTAGATCTCGCGCACCTTCAGGCACTGTGCATTGGCGACCACGCCATGGCTGCAGGCCATGCGCTCCGGCGCCACCTCGAGGAACATGCGCTCGCCGGCGCTGCCGTGGCGGGTCTGCGCGGTCGGCACCCCGGTCAGCTCCCAGCGGCTGCCGTCCCGGAAATGCAGCACCAGCAGGGGCGGCCCGCCGGCGTTGTTGCGGATCTCGTAGCTGGCGGCGCCCTGCAGCTGCTGGCCCATGCGCCGCTCCAGGTCCATCAGCGAGGAGTTGGGGCAGGCGCGCTTGGTGGACACCCCCTGGCTGAGTACCAGGTCGCGCCCCTGCAGCCGGTAGCTGCTTCTGAGGACGTTGCACAGGTTTTGCACGGACACGCGCCCGTCCTCGAAGTGCAGGCGGGGGGCGCGCTCGCCGGGGACACGCCAGCGCGTATCGCTGCGCCCGCGGGTATCGGCCATGGCGACCAGCTCCCAGTCGTGGGTCGTCAGTTGGGGCGTGATGGCGGCCGCGGGGGCGCCGGTTGAAGGCTGGCTGACCACCGTGCCCTGCACGCCCGGCGGGGCGGAGGCATCCGCGCCCGCGGGGTTGCCGGCGCAGGCGGTCATCAGAGCGGCCAGGCCGGCCACGGAGAGGGCTTGGAGGGGAAGGGACAGGCGCATCGTTTCTCCCGGAAGGGTGTTTGTGGTGGGACAGCCCCGACCCTAATCCAGCCGGGCGCCTCCTTGGGTAGGAAGGAGGCGCCTGTGTCTGTCTGTCGATGCAGGAGCGCGGTGTTCAGCGCCCGCCCCACGAGTCCTTCAACCCGGTGATGCGGTTGAACACCGGCCGCTCGGGCCGGTGGTCGCGCTGGTCGGCGACGAAATAGCCGAAGCGCTCGAACTGGAAACGCGCTTCGGGCTGGGCTTTCGCCAACGAAGGTTCGACCCAGGCGGTCGCCACCTTGAGGCTGTCCGGGCTGAGCAGCGCCAGGTAGTCCTTGCCGCCGGCGTCCGGCTGCGGGTCGGTGAACAGCCGGTCGTAGAGCCGCACCTCGGCCTGCAGCCCATCCTGCACGCCCACCCAGGTGATGGCGGCCTTGACCTTGACGCTGTCGGCGCCGGGGGTGCCGCTCTTGGTGCCTTCCACCACGGTGGCGAGCACGCGCGTCACGTTCCCGTCGGCGTCCTTCTCGCAACCAGTGCACTCGATCACATAGCCGCCCTTCAGGCGCACGCGGTTGCCCGGAAACAGGCGCTTGTAGCCCTTCGGGGGGTTCTCGGCGAAATCCTCGCGCTCGATCCAGGTCTCGCGGCCCAGGGTGAAGCGGCGCAGGGGTGGCGCCTCGCCTTCCCGGGCGTGGGGCAGGGCGGGCAGCTCGCACTGCTCCAGATGGTCGGCAGAGCCGAAGATCTCCGCCCAGTTGGTCAATTCCAGCTTGAGCGGATCGAGCACCACCATGGCGCGCGGCGCCCGCGCCTCCAGGTCGTCGCGCAGGCAGGCCTCCAGCAGCGCATAGTCGATCCAGGCGTAGTCCTTGGTGACGCCGATGCGCTCGCAGAAGTCGCGGATGGACTCGGGCGTGAAGCCGCGCCGGCGCAGGCCTACGATGGTCGGCATGCGCGGGTCGTCCCAGCCGGAGAGCGTTCCGCTGTCCACCAGATGCTTGAGCTTGCGCTTGCTGGTGACGACGTAGGTCAGGTTCAGCCGCGCGAACTCGTACTGGCGCGGCTGCGGCTGCGCGATCAACCCGCCTTCCTTCAGCCGGTCGAGCACCCAGTCGTAGAACGGGCGCTGGTCCTCGAATTCCAGCGTGCAGATGGAGTGCGTGATGTGTTCCAGCGCGTCCTCGATGGGGTGCGCGTAGGTGTACATGGGGTAGATGCACCAGCGGTTGCCGGTGTTGTGGTGCTCGGCGTGCTTGATGCGGTAGATGGCCGGGTCGCGCAGGTTGATGTTGGGCGAGGCCATGTCGATCTTCGCGCGCAGCACGGCCGCGCCTTCCGGGAGCTTGCCGTCGCGCATCTCGCGAAAGCGCGCCAGGTTCTCCTCGATGCTGCGCCCACGCCAGGGGCTGTCGGTGCCGGGCGTGGTGAAGTCGCCGCGGCTGGCGCGCATTGCCTCGGCGCTCTGCTCGTCCACGTAGGCCAGGCCCCGCTCGATCAGGTACTCGGCGGCGCGGTACATGAAGTCGAAGTAGTCACTGGCGTAGTACAGGTGCTCGTGGCCGTCGGCGTCGCGCCAGTCGAAGCCGAGCCAGCGCACGGCTTCGACGATGGCGTCCACGTACTCCTGCTCCTCCTTTTCCGGGTTGGTGTCGTCGAAGCGCAGGTGGCAGATGCCGCCGTAGTCGCGCGCCAGCCCGAAGTTCACGCAGATGCTCTTGGCGTGGCCCACGTGCAGGTAGCCGTTGGGCTCGGGCGGGAAGCGCGTGCGGATGCGTGCCGTGTCCACGCTGCCCTGGCGATGGTGCTCGGCGTCGCCCGGGCTGCCGCCCCAGCGGCGGCCGGCATGGGTTCCCCGTGCGAGGTCGGCCTCGATGATCTGGCGCAGGAAGTTGGTCGGCTTGGGTGTGTCGTTGGCGGCAGGGGTGCTCATGGCGCAATTCTAGGGCGCGCACCGGTTACAGCCGGTGACGCCGCCCCATACGTCCGGACACAAGAAAATGCGAGACTGCTGCCATCCTGGAGGCCAACTCGCGCGTTATGTACCCAAAGTCGCGCTTCTTGCTGCTTCTTTGATCCTGCTTTGCAATGCACTGGGACGGCCAGGTGGCCGTCGAAGGAGGTCCTCATGACAAACAACCGCTCATGGATGAAGGCGGTCGCCTCGCTGGCGCTCGGGCTGGGGTTGCTGGCCGGCGCGGGGGTGGCCCAGGCGCGCAGCGATGTGTACTGGTCGGTCGGCATCGGTGTGCCGGGGGTGGTGGTGGGCGCGGGCAATGCCGCGCCCGTGTACTACACGCCCCCGCCGGTCTACTACGCTCCGCCGCCGCCCGTGTACTACGCGCCGCCGGTGTACCGCGCGCCGCGGCTGGTCTATTACGCCCCGCCGGTGGTGGTGGCCCCGCGACCGCCGGCCCACCACTGGCGTGGCCACGGAGGCGGTCACCACCGCGGAGGCGGTCACCACCGCGGGGGCGGGCACCGCCACGGGCGTTGAGTCCAGGGCGGGGCGGCGGGCCGGCGATGCGGCTCGCATAATGGCGGCTTCC
>NZ_ALEE01000592.1 GCF_000282995.1 Melaminivora alkalimesophila | reverse complement strand
CGGCTTCCCGCAGCTGCCCCGCCGAGCCATGCCCCAGACCGTCTTCGTCCTCAACGGCCCCAACCTGAACCTGCTGGGCACGCGCGAGCCCGGCATCTATGGGGCCTCCACTCTGGCAGACGTAGAGGCGCTGTGCCGCGAGACCTGCGCGCAGCACGGATTGGGGCTGGAGTTTCGCCAGAGCAACCACGAGGGCGAGCTGGTGGACTGGATCCATGAGGCCGGGCGGCTGCATGCCGCCGGGCAGCTCGCGGCCGTGGTGCTGAATGCAGGGGCCTACACGCACACCAGCGTGGCGCTGCTCGACGCCGTGAAGGGCACGGGCGTGCCGCTGGTCGAATTGCACATCAGCAACGTGCATGCGCGCGAGGCCTTCCGGCACCATTCCTATCTGTCGGCCGCGGCGCGGTCCGTGCTGTGCGGCTTCGGGGTCGATGGCTACCGGCTGGCCATCGAGGGCGTCGCCCGATGGAAGTGACGCCACAGCGCCCCGGCTGGCCGGAGCCGGCGCGCCTGCCGCTGCCAGAGCACGTGCAGCAGCTGGCAGCTCGGGCGCGCCGCGTGCGCACGCCCTGTGGCGAGGGTTCCATGCTTTGGCACGTGTGGGGCGAGGGCGCCGCCGGCCGGCAGGCACCGCTGGTGCTGCTGCACGGCGGCAGCGGCAGCTGGCTGCATTGGGTGCGCAACATCGAGGATCTGCGGGCGCAGGGGCGCGAGGTCTGGGCGGCCGACCTGCCGGGGTTCGGGGATTCGGCGGTGCCGCCGGCGGGCTCGGACGCGGATGCGCTGGTGGAGCCCCTGGCTAAGGGTCTGCGCCAACTGTTCGGCAGCCAGGCCTGCGACCTGGTGGGCTTTTCCTTCGGCGGACTCACGGCCGGGCTGCTGCTGGCAGCCCATCCGCGCCTGGCGCGGCGGCTGGTGCTGGTGGGCGCGCCGGCGATGGGCGTGGTGCCGCGCCCGCAGTTCGAGCTGCGCGCCTGGCGCCACCTGCCCGCGGCGCAGCAGCTGGAGATCCACCGCCACAACCTCGCGGCGCTGATGCTGCAGGACCCGGCAGCGATCGACGCCGAGGACGGTCTGGCGCTGGCCGTGCACGTGACGAACGTGCTGCGCGACCGGATGCCGCGCCGGCGCCTGGCGCACACGGATGCGCTGGCGCGGGCGCTGCCGGCGTTGCGCTGTCCGGTGCACGCCATCTATGGCCGCGGCGATGCCATCTACCGGGGCTGGATCGCGGCACTGGAAGGGGCGTTCGCCCGCGCCGCCCCCGATTTCCGTGGGCTGCAGCTGATTGCCGACGCCGGGCATTGGGTGCAGTTCGAGCGCCCCGGCGCCTTCCTGGACGCCTTGCTGGTGGCCTTGGCAGAGTGACGCTGTTGCAGCGCCAACGGCCCGGCGCGGGCCCGCCAGGGGAACGCTGGCGCTCATCTGCACTCGCACCAGGGTGGCCTGCCTGACAGGGCTGCCATCCCGAGGAACCCAAGGAAGGAAAAACCATGCCCACATCCGACCCCCGCCGCCCCCAACGCTCTTCCGGCTCCGCCGCCTGGGCGTGGCTGCTGGTCGCCGTCGCGCTCGGGGTGGGAGCGGGGTGGTGGTTCTGGGGCCGGCCGGGTGCCGAGCCGGTGCTCGGCGCCCAGGCGACCGGTGCGGCGCCGGCGCCGCAGCAGGCGCCTTCGGCTGCGGCTCCGGAAGGCGCTCCAGCGCCCGAGGAGCCGCTGCACCACCCCGTCGAAGAGATCGAGGCGCCACCCGCGCCACCCCTGGAATCGCCGCAGGAGCTGGAGGCCGCGGTGCAGCAGCTGCTGGGCGCGCAGCAATCGGCCGCCTTCCTGCAACTCGACGACTTCGCGCGCCGCGTGGTCGCGACGATCGACAACCTGGCGCGCGAACAGGCGCCGGCACGGCTGTGGCCGGTGCAGCCCACGCCGGGGCGCTTCGCGGTGGACGGCCCCGCCGATGCGCAGGTCCAGACCATCGCCGCCGACAACGCCTCGCGCTACCGGCCCTTCGTCGCATTCGCCGAAGGGGTGCCGCTGGATGCGGCGGTGCAGCTGTACGTGCGGCTCTATCCGCTGCTGCAGGCGGCGTATGAGGAGCTTGGATACCCGGGCCGCCACTTCAACGACCGGCTGGTCGCCGTGCTCGACCACCTGCTGGCCACGCCCGAGCCGTCCGGGCCGCTGGCGGTGCAGCTCACGCGGGTGGCGGGCGAGGTGCCGTCCACACGGCCCTGGGTGCGCTATGAATTCGCCGATCCGAAGCTGCAGGCCCTGAGCAGCGGGCAGAAGATGCTGCTGCGCATGGGGCCGGAGAATGCGCGGCGGCTCAAGGCCGTGCTGGCGGGCGTGCGCCAG
>NZ_ALEE01000591.1 GCF_000282995.1 Melaminivora alkalimesophila | reverse complement strand
GCGGGCGTGCGCCAGCGGGTCGCGACCGGCGTGCGACCCTGAGGCGTGGCTGAGGCGCGGCGCGGCTCAGCTCGCGGTGGGCCGGAAAAAAGCATCGAGCACCGGCAGCAGGGTCGGAAATTCCTGGCCGAAGCGCGATCGGTGCACGAAGTAGGCCTCGCAGGCGACGGCGAAGAACTCGGCCGGCGCGGTCGCGCCGTAGGCGTCCAGCCAGGGCCATTCGCCGCCGAAGCGTTCGGCGATGGTCACTTCCTCGCGGAACCTCTCGTATGCCGGCTGCCAGGCGTCGCGCCAGGCGGCGTGTGCCGCGCGCGCGCTGTCCGTGCCGAGAAAGCCCGGCGGCAGCGGCGGACAGCCATCCGCCGCGCCGTTCTTCATGTCGATCTTGTGAACGAATTCGTGGATCACCACGCTGGTCGCGTAGTCGCCCCCGGCGCGCCCGGCGGCATCGACGGCGGGCCAGCTGAGCATGACCGGACCGCCGTGCATGGCCTCGCCCTGCAGAATTTCCTCGTAATGGTGGACGACCCCGGCGGCGTCCACCGCCTGGCGGCGCGCCAGCGCCTCCGAAGGATGCACCACGATGCCCACGAAGTCGTCGTACCAGGCGAGGGCGCGCCGCGGCTCGCCCCAGTGCAGCAGCGGCAGGCAGGCCTGCATGGCGATCGCCAGCGCCATGGCGTCCGTCACGACCAGGCCGTGGGCGCCGGTGAATTGCTTGCGCTGCAGGAACAGGGCGCTCAGCGCGCGCAGCTTGGCCAGGTCCTGCAGGGGTAGCGTGGCGATGAAGGGATAGCCCGCCACCACCTGCAGCCACAGGGCCGCCGGGATGTGCGGCACGGGGGCGATGCGGCCCCGCACGCGCTGCACCAGGCGTCGCAACCAGGCCGCGGGCATCGGCTCAGCCCGGACCGGCGAGCGCCACGCACTCGGCGCCGCGCTCGCTCAGCCGCAGCAGCCCGGCGCGCGGCGGCTGGGCTTCCAGATCCCAGTCGGTCAGGACCACGCGCCGCAGGCCCGCTTCGAGGTCGTGCTCGGCGGGGCGGTGGGTGTGGCCGTGCACCAGGGTGTCGGCACCCGCCGCCTGCAGCCACGCGCGCGCGGCGGCGGCGTCCACGTCGGCGTATGCCGCGCTGCCATCGTGCTTGCGCGCCTCGCTCTCGGCGCGTGCGCTGCGGCCGGTGGCGCGCCGCTCGTGCAGGGGCCGCGCCAGCAGCCGCGCCTGCCAAGCCGGATCGCGCGCCACCGCGCGAAAACGCTGGTAGTCCACGTCGTCCAGGCACAGAGCGTCGCCATGACTGAGCAGCCAGCGCCGGCCACCGAAGTCCAGCACCGTCGGGTCGGCGAGCAGCTGCACGCCGGTGCGCCGCGCAAAATCGCGGCCGACCAGGAAGTCGCGGTTGCCGTGCATGAAGTACAGCGGACGCCGCCGTGCGGCCCGCGCCAGCACCTCGGCGCAGCGCGCCTCGAAGCTGCCCGGCTCGTCAAGCGCGTCGTCGCCCACCCAGACCTCGAACAGATCGCCCAGGAGCAGCACGGCATCCGCCGGCGTCCCGTCCAGGTAGCGTTCAAGCAGCGCCAGCGCCTGCGGCGTGCCGGCCTCCAGGTGCAGGTCCGACAGGCAATCCACCACCTGCCAACCGACCGGCGCGACCAGCTCGGCGATGGGCGGCACCACGGGCAGCATGCGGGCAGCCTCAGCCGCGGCGCGAAGGCATCAGAGCGCGACGGCCTTCTCGATCACCACCGCGTCGTAGGGTACGTCGTCGTGGAAGCCCTTGCGCGTGGTGCGCACCTTGCGGATCTGCTCGACCACGTCCTCGCCGGCGACCACCTTGCCGAACACGGCATAGCCCCAGCCCTGGGGCGTGGGGGAAGTGTGGTTCAGGAAGCTGTTGTCCACCACGTTGATGAAGAACTGGGCGGTGGCGCTGTGCGGATCGCTGGTGCGCGCCATGGCGATGGTGTACCGGTCGTTCCTCAGGCCGTTGGCGGCCTCGTTCTCGATCGGGGCGTCGGTGCCCTTTTGCTTCATGTCGGGCGTGAAGCCGCCGCCCTGGACCATGAAGCCCTTGATCACGCGGTGGAAGATGGTGCCGTCATAGAAGCCCTTGTTCACGTACGAGAGGAAGTTCTCGGTGCTCTTGGGGGCGTGCTCGCGGTCGAGCTCCAGGGTGATGACGCCCTTGGAGACGGTGTCGCCCTCGGTGATGCTCATGTGCAGTTCGACCTGCGGGTTGTTGGTGGCCATGGGTGGGTTTCCTGTGAAGTGAGGTCTGGGTGGACGAAGGGTGGGGGTTTTACTTGTCGAGCACGGTCGCCGACTGGATCAGCACCGGCGTGGTCGGCACGTTCTGGTGCGGCCCGCGGTTGCCGGTGGCCACGGCCTTGATCTTGTCCACCACCTCGGTGCCCTCGACCACCTTGCCGAAGACGGCGTAGCCATGGCCGTCGGGCTTGGGGGCGTTGAGCATGTCGTTGTTCACCACGTTGATGAAGAACTGCGAGGTGGCGGAGTCGGGATTGCCGGTGCGCGCCATGGCGATGGTGTACTTGTCGTTCTTCAGGCCATTGTCGGCCTCGAGCTTGATCGGCGCCTTGGTGGGCTTTTGCTGCATCTCGGGCGTGAAACCGCCGCCCTGGATCATGAAGCCGTCGATCACGCGGTGGAAAACGGTGCCGTCGTAGTGCCCGTCCTTCACGTAGCTCAGGAAGTTCTCCACCGTGCGCGGCGCGCGTGCCGGATCGAGCTGCACCACGATGTCGCCCATGGAAGTGGCGAGCTTGACGCGCGGCTCGGCTGCGCGGGCGGGCGTGGTGGCAAGGGAGAGCACGGAGGCCAGGGCCAGGCCGGCCAGGGCCAGGGTGGAGCGTCTTCTGGAGATCATCGAAAGTCCTCGGGAGGGGAAACGGATCGGGAGCGCCCGTGCGCCGCGGTGGGCGCAGGGTGGCACGGGGGTCACCGCCCGCCAGGCGTGGCCAGCAGCTGGCGCAGCACGGAGAGGCGCGGCGCCACGCGCGCGGCGACTGCCGGGTCGAGCCCGCTGGCGCGGGAATAGGCTTCGAAGGCCATGCGGGCGTAGATGTCGGCGAGGTTCTCGTGCGCCATTGCGTAGTCGGGGCGCGCGCGCACCGCCATCTCCAGCGCGTCGCGCGCCTTGTCGAGCTGGTTGCGCGCGGCGTAGAGCACCGCCAGGTTGTTGTAGGGCTCGGCCAGCTCGGGGTAGGTCTGGGTCAGCTGCAGCAGCGCCTCGATGGCCTCGTCCTGGCGGTCCAGGTCGGCCAGCGCCACGGCGCGCAGGAAGCGCAGTTGCGGGTCGCGCGGCTGGGCGGCGATGCGCTCGTCGAGCTGCGCCAGCGCCTCTGCTGCCTTTCCTGAGGCGAGCAGCTGTTGCAGGGGGGCGTAGGCAGCGCCGGCGGCGGGCTGGGCCTGGGCCAGCCCGCCCAGCAGCAGGGCGCCGGCCAGCAGCAGCTGCGGCAGGGCGCGGAAGGCGAAGGGGCGGGCAGCGTTCATGGGGCCAGGAAAAGGGGAGGCAGGCGCCCACCGGGGGCGCCTGGCCGGCCGGGGCGGTGCCCGGGCTTATACTGCCGGCGATTGTATTCCCAAGGGGTTTCGCACGGGCCGCGGCGCGGTCCGCCCGGGCAGGGCGCCCGCTCCCCTTGCGGGAGGGCCGCCCCCGGTTTGGCCTCCCCGACCGGTTTCCGCCTCCTTCTTTCTCGCTTCACACCTGCATGAGCCTGCGTATCTACAACACGCTTTCGCGTGCGCTCGTGGATTTTTCCCCGCTTGAGCCCGGCCACGTGCGCATGTACGTCTGCGGCATGACCGTGTACGACCTGTGCCACCTGGGCCATGCGCGCTCGATGATCGCCTTCGACGTGGTGCAGCGCTGGCTGCGCGCCAGCGGCCTGCGCGTGACCTACGTGCGCAACATCACCGATATCGACGACAAGATCATCCGCCGCGCGCTGGACAACGGCGAGAGCATCCGCAGCCTCACCGACCGCATGATCGCCGCGCTGCACCAGGACGCCGACGCCCTGGGCATCGAGCGCCCCACCCACGAGCCGCGCGCCACCGATTACGTGCCGCAGATGCTCGAGCTGATCGGCCGCCTGGAGAAGCGCGGATTGGCCTACCGCGCGCCGGACGGCGACGTCAACTTCGCCGTGCGCAAGTTCCCCGGCTACGGCCGCCTGTCGGGCAAGACGCTCGACGAGCTGCAGGCCGGCGAGCGCGTCGCGGTGCACGAGGGCAAGCACGATCCGCTGGATTTCGTGTTGTGGAAGGCCGCCAAGCCGGAGGAGCCCGAGGAGGTGAAATGGCAAGGGCCCTACGGCGCCGGCCGCCCGGGTTGGCACATCGAGTGCTCCGCCATGGGCTGCGCCCTCCTGGGCGAGAGTTTCGACATCCACGGCGGCGGCGCCGACCTGGCCTTCCCGCACCACGAGAACGAGATCGCGCAGAGCGAGGGCGCCACCGGCAAGCCCTTCGCGCAGGTGTGGATGCACAACGGCTTCATCAACGTGGACAACGAGAAGATGTCCAAGAGCCTGGGCAACTTCTTCACCATCCGCGACGTGTTGCAACGCTACGCCCCGGAAGTGGTGCGTTTCTTCGTGGTGCGCAGCCACTACCGCAGCCCGCTGGGCTACAGCGACGTGCACCTGGACGACGCGCGCGCCGCGCTCCGGCGCCTGTACACGGCGCTGCACTCGACCCCGCCCGCGCCGGTGGAGATCGACTGGAGCGAGCCGCACGCCGCGCGCTTCAAGGCCGCCATGGACGAGGACTTCGGCACGCCCGAGGCGGTGGCTGTGCTGTTCGACCTGGCGGGCGAGGTGAACCGCAGCGGCTCGGCCCAGGCTGCCGGCCTGCTCAAGGCGCTGGGCGCGCTGCTGGGCATCCTGCAATCCGACCCGCGCGCCTTCCTGCAGTCGGGTAGTGCCCTGGAGCCCGCCCAGATCGAGGAGCGCATCGCCGCGCGTGCCGCCGCCAAGGCGGCGAAGGATTTCGCGGCCGCCGACCGCATCCGCGCCGAGCTGCTGGAGCAGGGCATCGCCCTCAAGGATGGGCCTGCCGGCACCACCTGGGAGGCCGTGCAGTAAATGCCGTTCCCGCACCACTGGCGTTTCACCTGCGGAGGATGAGGGTGGCCGCCAGCAAGAAAGAAGCGCCCGCGCCCTTGCCGGGCCAACCGACCTACTGGGCCGAGGCCTGCAAGCACCTGGCGAAGAAAGACCGGGTCATGAAGCGCCTGATCCCGCAGTACAGCGACGCTGTGCTGCAGTCGCGCGGCGACGCCTTTGCAACGCTCGCGCGCAGCGTGGTCGGGCAGCAGATCTCGGTCAAGGCTGCGCAGCGCGTGTGGGAACGTTTCTCCGCGCTGCCCGAGACCCTGACGCCCGAGCAGGTGCTGCGGCTGCGCGTGGACGACATGCGCGCGGCCGGCTTGTCGGCGCGCAAGGTCGAATACATCGTCGACCTGGCGCTGCACTTCGACGGTGGCCGCCTGCAGCCCGAGCGCTGGAGCGGCATGGACGACGAGGCGATCATCGCCGAGCTGGTGGCGATCCGCGGGATCGGTCGCTGGACGGCAGAGATGTTCCTGATCTTCCACCTGCTGCGGCCGAACGTGCTGCCGCTGGACGATATCGGGCTGATCCGCGGCATCAGCCAGAACTACTTCTCCGGCGAGCCCGTGAGCCGCAGCGATGCGCGCGAGGTGGCGCAGGCTTGGCGCCCCTGGTGCAGCGTGGCCACTTGGTATATTTGGCGCTCTTTGGATCCCCTGCCGGTCAATTACTGAGAGCGACTGAAACCGTCCCTTGCGGCGGCTGCCCCGCGC
>NZ_ALEE01000590.1 GCF_000282995.1 Melaminivora alkalimesophila | reverse complement strand
CGGCTGCCCCGCGCGGCCGCCCCGCGCCGCCCACCGCCGCCTCCAAGGGGCGGGGCGCGCCCAACCCGGTCAGACGAGGAGAACCCAACTTGGCGAAAAAGACCTTCCTGGACTTCGAGCAACCCATTGCCGAGCTCGAGGCCAAAATCGAGGAGCTGCGCTACGTACAAAGCGAGAGCGCGGTGGACATCTCCGAGGAAATCGAGCAGCTCAGCAAGAAGAGCAACCAGCTCACCAAGGACATCTACAGCAGCCTCACGCCGTGGCAGATCACGAAGATCGCGCGCCACCCCGAGCGGCCTTACACGCTCGACTACGTGCGCGAGATCTTCACGGATTTCGTGGAGCTGCACGGCGACCGGCACTTCGCCGACGACCAGTCCATCGTCGGGGGGCTGGCGCGCTTCAACGGCAACGCCTGCATGGTGGTCGGCCACCAGAAGGGGCGCGGGACGAAGGAGCGCGCGGCGCGCAACTTCGGCATGACCCGGCCCGAGGGCTACCGCAAGGCGCTGCGCCTGATGAAGACGGCCGAGAAGTTCAGGCTGCCGGTGTTCACTTTCGTCGACACGCCCGGGGCGTTTCCCGGCATCGACGCCGAGGAGCGCGGCCAGTCCGAGGCGATCGGGCGCAACATCTACGAGATGGCGCAGCTGGAGGTGCCGATCGTCACCACCATCATCGGCGAAGGCGGCTCGGGCGGCGCGCTCGCCATCGCTGTGGCCGACCAGGTCATCATGCTCCAGTACTCGGTCTATTCGGTCATCAGCCCCGAGGGCTGCGCCTCGATCCTGTGGAAGACCAGCGACCGCGCTCAGGAGGCCGCCGAGGCCATGGGCATCACGGCGCACCGGCTCAAGGCCCTCGGACTGGTGGACAAGATCGTCAGCGAGCCCGTCGGCGGCGCGCACCGCGACCACCGGCAGATGGCTTCGCTGCTCAAGCGCGCGCTGGGCGACGCCTACCGCCAGCTCAGCGACCTCAAGCCCAAGGAACTGCTCGAGCGGCGCTACGAGCGGCTGCAGAGCTACGGGCGCTTTTCCGACACCAAGGCGGACAGCCGCTGAGGCAGCCGGCTGCCCCGGCGCCGCAGTTCGCGCAGATGGGCCAGCACGCCGCGTTCGACAGGGCCATCGCCGCCTTCGCGCCGCGCTTGCCGCTGGCCGTCGCATTCAGTGGCGGCGCCGACTCCACTGCGCTGCTGCTGGCCTGCGCGCAGCGCTGGCCGGGGCAGGTGCGGGCGCTGCACGTGCACCACGGGTTGCAGGCGGCCGCCGATGACTTCGAGCGGCATTGCGCCGAGCTGTGCCGCCGCTGGAATATCCCGCTGGCGGTGCGCCGTGTCGATGCGCGGCCGGCGCCCGGCCAAAGCCCCGAGGACGCGGCGCGCCAGGCGCGCTACGCCGCCCTGGGCGCCCTGACGCGCACGGAAGGGCCGCTTCCGCCGGCCCGCACCATGGCCCTCGCGCAGCACGCGGACGACCAGGTCGAGACACTGCTGCTGGCCCTGTCGCGGGGCGCCGGCGTCGCCGGGCTGGCGGCCATGCCGGCGCGCTGGGAGCGCAGCGACGCCCCGGGCCTGGTCTGGGAGCGCCCGTTGCTGCGCGTGCCGGGAGCCCAGCTGCGCGACTGGCTGCGCGCGCGCGGCGAGGCCTGGATCGAAGACCCCACCAACGCCGAGGCGCGCTACCTGCGCAACCGCATTCGCCAGCAGCTGCTGCCGGCGCTCGAGCAGGTGTTCCCGCAGTTCCGCTCCACCTTCGCCCGCTCCTGCGCACACGCGGCGCAGGCGGCCGAGCTGCTGCGCGGGCTGGCCGAGTCCGACCTGGCGGCGGTTGGGGTGCCGCCACGCATCGCCGCCCTGCGCGCGCTGGAGCCGGCGCGCCAGGCGAACCTGCTGCGCCACTGGCTGCGCGAGTGCCACGGCACCACGCCGAGCACCGCCCAACTGGACGAGCTGCAGGCGCAGATTGCCGCCTGCAACACGCGCGGCCATCGCATCCACCTGAAGGTGGGAGGCGGCCACGTGGTGCGCGAGGGCGAGGTTCTCGCTTGCTACAATCCGCCGGTTCTGGACCACCCTTTCAGGCAGGACGCCGCGGCGCCGCCAGGGCGCCGCCCCGCGCAGTAGATACGCGGGCAGGGCGCCCCGCTTCTTCGCAAGACATTCCATGGCATTGTTCGTACACAAGTACGGCGGCACGTCGATGGGCTCCACGGAGCGCATCCGCAACGTCGCCAGGCGCGTCGCCAAGTGGGCGCGCGCGGGCCACCAGATGGTGGTGGTACCCAGCGCAATGAGCGGCGAGACCAACCGCCTGCTCGGGCTGGCCAAGGAGCTCGCCCCCTCGCGCAAGGACACTGCCTACCACCGCGAACTCGACATGCTGGCGGCCACTGGCGAGCAGGCCTCGTCCGCCTTGCTGGCCATCGCGCTGCAATCGGAAGGGGTGCCGGCCGTCAGCTACACCGGCTGGCAGGTGCCGGTGCGCACCGACTCGAGCTACACCCGCGCGCGCATCGAATCCATCGACGACCAGCGCGTGCGCGCCGACCTCGATGCCGGCCGCGTGGTCATCGTCACCGGCTTCCAGGGCATCGACGGCGACGGCAACATCACCACGCTCGGGCGTGGCGGCTCCGACACCTCGGCGGTGGCGATCGCTGCAGCCATGGGCGCGACCGAATGCCTGATCTACACCGACGTGGACGGGGTCTACACCACCGACCCGCGCGTCGTTCCCGAAGCGCGCCGCTTGCACTCGCTGAGCTTCGAGGAAATGCTCGAGATGGCCAGCCTGGGCAGCAAGGTGCTGCAGATCCGCTCCGTGGAATTCGCCGGCAAGTACCGCGTGCCGATGCGTGTGCTGTCGAGCTTCACACCCTGGGACATCGCCATCGAGGAAGAAGAGGCCTCCGGCACCCTGATCACCTTTGAGGAAGACGCACAAATGGAAAAAGCTGTGGTATCGGGCATCGCGTTCACGCGCGATGAGGCGAAGATCTCGGTGCTCGGCGTGCCCGACACGCCCGGCATCGCCCACCAGATCCTGGGCGAGGTGGCGCAGGCCAACATCGACGTGGACGTCATCATCCAGAACGTCGGCAAGGAAGGCCGCACCGACTTCAGCTTCACCGTGAACCGCAACGACTACCCGCGGGCCATGGAGCTGCTGCGCGAGAAGGTGCTGCCGCAGCTGGGCGCCGAGGAAGTGCTGGGCGACGACAAGATCGCCAAGGTCAGCATCGTCGGCATCGGCATGCGCAGCCACGCCGGCGTGGCCAGCACCATGTTCCGCGCGCTGGCCGAGGAAAACATCAACATCAAGATGATCTCCACCTCGGAGATCAAGACCTCGGTGGTGATCGACGACAAGTACGTGGAGCTGGCCGTGCGCGCGCTGCACAAGGCGTTCGGACTGGACCAGCCAGCCGCCTGAGTTTTGTCCGGCGGCCCCGAAAATGGGGCATAATCGCTGGATTGGAGACGTGACCGAGTGGCCGAAGGTGCTCCCCTGCTAAGGGAGTATGGGGTGTAGAGCCTCATCGAGGGTTCGAATCCCTCCGTCTCCGCCAGAAGACTAGCCCAAGTGATTGACTCACTTGGGCTTTTTCTTTTCCGGGGCGGCCCGGGGTTTTGAGGACATGACGCTCGATCATTGGTTGGCTGCCCACGAGCAAAACTTCGGCAGCAAGTTCGAAAGACTGTTCGCGGTCGAGGTGCTCGCGAAGGTCGATGGCCTGGATCTGGGCCAGGTCGACACGCAATACCCCTTCACGGACCTCGACGGGCGCACCCGCTACTGCGACTTCGTCATCCGCGAGCACGGCCTCCAGATCGCCCTGGAGGTGGATGGCTACGACAAGAAGAACACCGGCCAAGGCATGAGCCACGAGGACTTCGTGGACTGGCAGCGCAGGCAGGCTGCGCTCACGGCCCAGAGCTGGTACGTGCTGCGTTTTGCCAATCGGGACGTGGTGAACGAGCCGGAACGCTGCCGCCGCTACGT
>NZ_ALEE01000589.1 GCF_000282995.1 Melaminivora alkalimesophila | reverse complement strand
CCCGCCGCTACGTCGAGCTGCTGCTGCGCGAGCAGCGCAGCCGCAGCAGCTACCAGGCCAGCCTGGAAGAGGCGATCGAGCAGCTGAACACGCAGATCCGGGCAGCACAGGGCCAGCCGCGCGCCGCCGACAGGGCGCACGCCCTGCAAGGAGAGATCGACCTGCTCAGGAAGCAGCTCCAGGTGGCGCAGGATGCACGCCCGCTGAGCAGCGCCGACGAAAGCGAGCTCCAGCAGCTCCACGCCCAGAACGCGCATCTGCGCCGGGAACACGAGCGCATCCAACAGGAAAAACAGCGCGCGGACGCAAGGAGCTCCCTGCTGCTGGTGCAAAACCAGGGACTCCGCAAGGAGGGGAGCATCATGAAGACCACCCTCTGGGCCTTCACCGCAGTGATTGCCGTGCTGGTGGCTGCCGGTGCCTATCTGTTCACGAGCCGTCAGGAACAGGCCAATGTGGCCGCTGTTCCGCTCGTGCACGAGACTGCACCGGCGCCACCGCTTCCTGCGCCAGCCGCGCCGGCGGCCG
>NZ_ALEE01000588.1 GCF_000282995.1 Melaminivora alkalimesophila | reverse complement strand
CGGCCGCCGCAGCGCCTGCTCCGCCCCCGCCTGCGCGCGCCCCGGCCCCGCAGAAAACCGTTGCCTCGGCGTCGTGCTACGCGCCGATCGACTGGCGCCAGGCCAGGCAACACGACGGCCAGCGCGTGGCGCTGCGCGGCGTCGTTGCCGAATACCGGCCCATGCCCCAGGGCAAGGGCGCCCCCACCTGGATCAACATCGGCGCCAAGTACCCGAACCGGAACCGGGTATCCGCGGTCGTGTGGGGCGCGGACCGCGACCGGTTCGGCCGTGCGCTGTCCGAAGGCCTCGTGGGGCGCGAGGTCTGCGTGCTGGGCACCGTCCACGTCCGGGAAGGCGTCCCCCAGCTATCGCTCAAGTGGCCCAGCCAGCTCCGGTTTCAATAGCTGTTGCGCGTGGGAGCCACCAACAGGGCCTCGATGGCGCCTTTGGCGACGCCGATGCGAACGTAGGAAAGGGCTACACGCATCGCCCCGACCACGGGCGTTGCGCTCTTCCAAGCCGGCAAAATACACCCGCTTTCATCTTCCGGAGCCGCGCGCGGCGGCAGGTTGGAGACAATGGCGGCCGTGAACACGATGAACATCGTCATCCTCGACGACTACCAAGACGCAGTGCGCAAGCTGCGCTGCGCCAGCCGGCTCGACGGCTACTCCGCCAAGGTCTATACCAACAACGTCAAGGGGCTGGGTCAGCTGGCGGTGCGGCTGCGCGACGCTGACATCCTGGTGCTCAACCGCGACCGCACGCACCTCACGCGCCAGCTGCTCGACAAGTTGCCGCGCCTGCGCTTCGTGGCGCAGACCGGCCCCGTGGGCGACCACATCGACATCCCGGCCTGCACCGAGCGCGGCATCGCGGTGGCCGAAGGGGTGGGCTCGCCGGTGGCACCGGCCGAGCTGACCTGGGCGTTGATCATGACGGCGATGCGCCGGCTGCCGCAGTACATCGCCAACCTCAAGCACGGCGCCTGGCAGCAGTCGGGCCTGCGGGCCGCGTCGATGCCGCCGAATTTCGGCATCGGCATGGTGCTGCGCGGCAAGGTGCTGGGCATCTGGGGCTACGGGCGCATCGGCAAGCTCGTCGCCGGCTATGGCCGCGCCTTCGGGATGGAGGTGGTGGTCTGGGGCAGCGAGGCCTCGCGCGTCCAGGCGCTGGCGGATGGGCTGCAGGTCGCACGCTCGCGCGCGGAGTTCTTCGCGAGCTGCGACGTGCTATCGCTGCACCTGCGCCTCACGGACGCCACGCGCGGCCTGATCTCGCTGGAGGACTTGTCGTCGATGAAGCCGACGGCGCTGTTCGTCAACACCTCGCGCGCCGAGCTGCTGCAGCCCGATGTGCTGATCGCCGCGCTCAACCGGGGCCGCCCCGGCATGGCGGCGGTCGACGTGTTCGAGACCGAGCCGATCCTGCAGGGCCATGCGCTGCTGCGGCTGGAGAACTGCGTGTGCACGCCGCACATCGGCTACGTGGAGCAGGAGAGCTACGAGCTGTACTTCGGCGCCGCCTTCGACAACGTGGTGAACTTCATCCGCGGCACGCCCACCAACATCGTCAACCCGGGGGCGCTGCAGATGCGGCGCTGAAAGGGTCCGGACGTTTCAGTCGTCCAGCGTCTCCAGCGCGAACACCGGCACCTGCGCCTGGCGGCTCAGCCACAGCCCGCCGCCCAGGTTCAGGAAGTTCGGCGCCAGGCCGCGGCGGTAGAGCTGGGCGCGGTGGCGGTGCAGGCGCGGGTCGGTGAGTTCCTCGTCGATGCTGCCGCGCTCGTAGTCCTCGCGCGTGACGGCCTCCAGGTAGAGCGCCCCACGGCACAGCCGGCCCAGGTTGGCGAGCGCCGCCTTCAGGTCGCGCGGCGCAAGATACGGCAGCACGCCCTGGCAGATGACGAGATCGAAGGGCTCGTCCGCCCGGTAATCGACCGCCGAGCCCTGCTCCCAGCCGTAGCGTTCACACAGATAGGCGCTGTATTCCACGCCGTGGTAGCGGGCGCCAGGCTGGTGTTGGGCCACCAGCGGCTGCCACAGGCCTACGCCGCAGCCCAGGTCCAGCACGCGCGCCACCGGCTGGCGCAGGTACTGCAGGTAGCTGAAGACGAAGGCGGCGAGGCGCGCCAGGTGCTGCGGGTCGGTGACGCGCGTGCGCGGGTCGAGGTAGTAACGCTGGTAGTAGGCTTCGTCGAACCACTCTTCACGGGCCGATTGCATGGCATTCGCTCCCTGGTTCATGCGCCCGCCCGGGCGCGGCGCTCGCGCAGGGCGCCAGCGGCCAGCAGCGCCAGCGCCACGGCGACCAGCGGCAGCATGCCGACGTTGATGCCGTTCCAGCCGACCGTGTGCAGCAGCTGGCCGGAGCCAAAGGAGGCGACGGCCACCGTGCCGAACACCAGGAAATCATTGAGCGCCTGCACCTTGGCGCGCTCGGCGGGCCGGTAGCACTCGGTCAGCAGGGCGGTGGCGCCGATGAAGCCGAAGTTCCAGCCCACCCCCAGCAGCACCAGCGCGCCCCAGAAATGCAGCAACCCGAGGCCGAGCAGGGCCAGGACGCCGGAGGCCGCGATCAGCACCAATCCGAGCGCCGTGACGGCGCGCTTGCCGAAGCGGGCGATCAGGTGGCCGGTGAAGAAGCTCGGGCCGAACATCGCCAGCACGTGCCACTGGATGCCCAGCGCCGCCTCGCCGACCCCGTGGCCGTGGCCGACCATGGCCATCGGCGCGGCCGTCATCAGGAAGGCCATCAGGCCATAGCTCACCACGCCGGCGGTGGCGGCAATGATGAATTGCGGCGTGCGCGCGATCTCGGCCAGGGGCCGGCCGTGCCCCTCGACCTTGCGCGGCATGGCCGGCAGGCGCAGCGCCAGCAACAGCGGCAGCGCCAGCAGCGCCAGCGCGGCCTGGCTGTAGAAGCTGCCGGCGAAGGGCGTGGCGGGCAGCGCGTCGCGCGTCCAGATCACGACCTGCGGGCCGATGATGGCAGCGACCAGGCCACCGACCATGACGCGCGAGATGGCCTTGGCCTGGTGCGCGGTGTCGGCCACGGCGTCGGTGGCGGCAAAGCGGTAGCTCTGCACGCAGGCGCCGTAGAAGCCGGCCAGCGTCGTGCCCAGGCAGAACAGCACGAAGTCCGAGCGCGCGATGCCCCACGCGGCCACCAGCCCCGAGAGCATGCCCATGAGCGCCCCCAGCGCGTAGGCCATGCGGCGGCCGATGCGCTGCATCAGCCAGGCGGCAGGCAGCGTGGACAGCGCCAGCCCGAGCTGGTAGAGGCTCACCGGCAGGGTCGAGGCAGTGGGGGTGGACGAGAGCATCTGCCCGACCAGCCCGCCCAGCGAGATGATGATGGGCGGCGAGGCGCCACCCAGCGATTGCGCCGCCACCAGCAGCCCGAGGTTGCGGCGCTCCAGCGAGGCTGGGGAGGAAGCGGCGGAGGGAGTGGTCATGGTGTGTGCGGGGCGGAAGGCGAGGGCGCGCGCTGCAGGCGCAGGATGTCGATGTGCGGCGGCACGCCCAGGCGCACCGGAAAGCCCGCCCACAGGCCTGCGCCGCTGGTCACGAACAGGCGCATCGGGCCGACGTCGTAGAGGCCGCGCACGAAGCCGCCGTTGAAGGCGGCGACGAGCCATTGGTCCATGCCGCGGATGTGGCCGCCATGGGTGTGGCCGGAGATCTGCAGGTCGATGCCATGGGCGGCATTGTCGCGGGCGAAGCGGGGCTGGTGCGCCATCAGGATGTGGAACTGTGCACCGGCCGCCGCCGCCTGCCGGGCGACCGCCTGCACGTCCGGGGGCACGCCCTCGGGAACGCTGGGGTCGGTGTTGTGGGTGGAGGTGCGGCCGTGGACCGGGTCGCCGATGCCCGACAGCGCCAGCCGGGCGCCGCCGATGTCCAGCACGCGGGTCTGGTTCTGCAGCACCGACAGGCCACGCCGTGCGAACTCCGCCATCCAGGCGTCGTAGCCGCTGTAGTACTCGTGGTTGCCCGGCGCCAGCCAGACGCCGTGTGGCGCCTGCAGGCGCGCCAGCGGTTCGAGCTGCGGCCCGGTGACCGCGACCTCGCCGTCGACCATGTCGCCGGGCAGCAGCACCAGGTCCGGGCGCGCGCCGTTGCTGCGCTCGACCACGGTCTCCAGGTAGCGTGCGTCGTTCACGGGGCTGGCGTGCAGGTCGGCCAGCACGGCCACGCGCAGCCCGTCGAGCTGGGCGGGCAGGCGCGGCAGGACGATGGTCCGCTCCCGCACCTGCGGCGGCTGCAACCCGGCCCAGGTGCCGTAGCCTGTCACGAGCAGGGCGGCAAGCAGCGCCAGCAGCGCCAGGCGCCGACCGTGCAGCCGGCGCGCCCAGGTCGCGGAGCCGGCAAGCCGCGCCAGCGCCCAGCCCAGGTCGCGCAGCACCATGTAGGGCAGCAGGGCGCCCAGCGTTGCGAGCAGCCAGCCGCTGGGCACCTGCAGGTAGGCGATCGTGGTGTAGTCGATGCGGCCCGACTGCAGCCACTGCAGCAGCAGCGCCGGCGAACAGCCCAGCAGCGCCGTGGCGAGCGCCGCCAGTGCACGCGCGCCGCGGGACAGGCCCGCCACGGGCCACCACAGCCACAGGGCGAGCAGCGGAATGATCAGCGAAGCGAGAAAGACCATGGAGAAAGGGCGGGGATGGGCGGGGGGCGTCGCCCGCGCAGGGTTGCTGCAGCGCCTCCCGCGGGAAGAGGCAAAAGGATTCGAGCATAGCCGCCCGCGCCGGAGGCTGCCGGGCGTCGCGCAGGTGACGGGATCTCCGGGGCGACCCGGATGGATCCGCGGGCCGGGAGGATTAGCCTTGCCTGTTCGTTGTTCCTCGTTCCTTCGTCGAAGCCTGGCGTGCGCGCTCTGTCGCATGCCCTCCTACCTGCTGCCATGTCCACACCCTTGCACCATGCCGTCTGGCCCGAGCGCCTGCCCCATGCCATCACCGTGCCCGCCACCAGCGTGTGGGAGAACCTGGAAGTCAGCGCGCGCCGCTACCCCGCCAAGACGGCGCTGGTGTTCATGGGGCGCGACACGAGCTATCGGGAGCTGTGCGACGCGACCGAGCGCCTGGCCGCCTGGCTGTACGGCATCGGCGTGCGCAAGGGCGACCGGGTGCTGCTGCTCGCCCAGAACACCCCGCAGCTGGTGACTGCGCACTATGCGATCCTGCGCGCCAACGCCGTGGTGGTGCCGGTCAACCCGATGAACCTGCCCGAGGAGCTCCAGCACTACATCCGCGATTCCGGCGCCCGGGTGGCGATCACCACGGCCGACCTGGCAGGGCAGCTGGCGCAGGCCAGTAACGAGCTGCCCGAGGCCGAGCGCCTGCAACACCTGCTGGTCAGCCAGTTCACCGACGCCTTCGATCCCGAGGCGATGGGGCCGGTTGAGCTGCCGGCGGCGTGGCGCCCGTGGCTGTTGGGCGACT
>NZ_ALEE01000587.1 GCF_000282995.1 Melaminivora alkalimesophila | reverse complement strand
CTGTTGGGCGACTACCCGCCGGCGCAGCTCGACGGCGGCCAAGTGCACTCTTGGGCTGAGGCGCTGGCCTGCCAGGAGGCGCCCCCGCCGCACACGGTCGGTCAGGGCGATCTGGCGGTGCTGCCCTACACCAGCGGCACCACCGGCCAGCCCAAGGGATGCATGCACCTGCACCGCAGCATCAACCACAACGCGGTCGCGGGGGCGCTGTGGGGCCGCGGCACCAGCGAGATCGTGATGCTCGGCGTGGTGCCGATGTTCCACATCACCGGGATGGTGGTGGTGATGCACAGCTGCATCTACGTCGGCGGCACGCTGGTGCTGATGCCGCGCTGGGACCGGGAGCTGGCGGGCCGGCTGATCTCGCACTACCGGGTGACCAACTGGACCAACATCCCGACCATGGTCATCGACCTGCTGGCGAGTCCCAATTTCGCGTCCTTCGACCTGACGAGCCTGCAATACATCGGCGGCGGCGGAGCGGCCATGCCGCAGGCGGTGGCCCAGCGCCTGCTGGAGCAATACGGCCTGCGCTTCTGCGAGGGCTACGGCCTGACGGAGACCGCGGCGCCCTCCCACAACAACCCGGTGGACCGCCCCAAGCAGCAGTGCCTGGGCATTCCCTTCGTCGGCACCGATGCGCGCATCGTCGATCCGGAGACCCTGCAGGAGCTGCCGCAGGGCGAGCAGGGCGAGATCGTGGTGCACGGGCCGGAGGTGTTCGAAGGCTACTGGCGCCGGCCGGAGGCGACCGAGCAGGCCTTCTTCGAGCTCGACGGCAAGCGTTTCTTTCGCACCGGGGACCTGGGCCGGATGGACGAGGAGGGCTACTTCTTCATCACCGACCGCCTCAAGCGCATGATCAACGCCAGCGGCTACAAGATCTGGCCGGCCGAGGTCGAGGCGCTGATGTTCCGCCACCCGGCGATCCAGGAAGCCTGCGTGATCTCCACGCGCGACGCCTACCGGGGCGAATCCGCCAAGGCGGTGGTCGTGCTGCGCCCGGGCCATGAGCATACCAGCGAGGAGGACATCATCGCCTGGTGCCGCGAGCACATGGCGGCCTACAAGGTGCCGCGCAGCGTGCAGTTCGTGGCGCAGCTGCCCAAGAGCGGCAGCGGCAAGGTCATGTGGCGGCTGCTGCAGGAGCAGGAGGACACGGGCGCGGCGGCATAGGACAATCGGCGGTTGCGTTTTTCGTCCCGCTCGCAGGGACGCCAGGGCTGCCGGGCAGCCCTTTGTTTTTGCCGCGCCGCCGCCATATTCGAGCTTCATGCCGCACCAGATCACCTTCCCCGAGTCGCTGCCCGTCTCCGCCCGCCGCCAGGAGATCATGGCGGCCATTGCCGAGCACCAGGTTGTCATCGTCTGCGGCGAGACCGGCTCGGGCAAGACCACCCAGCTGCCGAAGATGGCGCTCGCCCTGGGGCGCGGGCGCATGCACGCCAGGCCGGGCGAGCGCGGCCGGCTGATCGGCCACACGCAGCCGCGGCGCATCGCCGCCTCGTCGGTCGCCAAGCGCATCGCCGAGGAACTGGGCACGGCGCCCGGCGAGGTGGTGGGCTACAAGGTGCGCTTCCAGGACACGCTGCACAAGAGCGCCTCCATCAAGCTGATGACGGACGGCATCCTGCTGGCCGAGACGCAGGGCGATCCGCTGCTGCTCCAGTACGACACGCTGATCATCGACGAGGCGCACGAGCGCAGCCTGAACATCGACTTCCTGCTGGGCTACCTCAAGCAGATCCTGCCGAAGCGCCCGGACTTGAAGCTCATCGTCACCTCCGCCACCATCGACGCCGAGCGTTTTGCGCAGCATTTCGCCTCACCTGCCGGGCCGGCGCCGGTGATCATGGTGTCGGGCCGCACCTATCCCGTCGAGGTGCGCTGGCGGCCCTGGGAGGAAAAGCGGGACCACGACCTGCAGGACGCGATCGCCGAGGGCGTGGACGAGCTGTGGGCGGGCGGCGCGCGCGGCGACATCCTGGTCTTCCTGCCGGGCGAGCGCGAGATCCGCGAGGCGGCTGACCACCTGCGCAAGCACCTGCAGCAGTCGCCGGTGCTGCGCAGTGCCGAGGTGTTGCCGCTGTTCTCGCGCCTGTCGCAGGCCGAGCAGGACCGGATCTTCGAGCCGCACGGGCGCGCGCGCATCGTGCTTGCGACCAACGTGGCCGAGACCTCGCTTACGGTGCCGGGGATCCGCTACGTGATCGACGCGGGCACGGCGCGCGTCAAGCGCTATTCCTTCCGCAGCAAGGTCGAGCAGCTGCTGGTCGAGCCCATCAGCCAGGCGGCGGCCAACCAGCGCGCCGGGCGCTGTGGCCGCGTGGCCGACGGCGTCTGCCTGCGGCTGTATGCCGAGGAAGACTTCCTGCAGCGCGAGCGCTTCACCGACCCGGAGATCCTGCGCTCTTCGCTCGCTGGCGTCATCCTGCGCATGAAGTCGCTCGGCCTGGGCGACGTGGTGAACTTTCCCTTCCTGGAGGCGCCCTCGGGGCGCGCCATCGCCGATGGCTACCAGCTGCTGCAGGAACTGGGCGCGGTGGACGAGCGCGGCACGCTGA
>NZ_ALEE01000586.1 GCF_000282995.1 Melaminivora alkalimesophila | reverse complement strand
GGCTGATGAGCATCACCGGCCAGCCCGACGATGCGCCCGGGGGCGGCCCGATGCGCGTGGGCCGCATGATCCTGGAGGCGCGCACGCGCGGGGCGCTGGCCGAGGTGCTGGTCATCGCCTCGGCCCTGTCGGTGCAGGACGTGCGCGACCGGCCGCTGGAGGCCCAGCAGCAGGCCGACCAGCAGCACGCCAAGTTCGACGACGAGAAAAGCGAATTCAGTGGCTACCTGCGGCTGTGGCAATGGCTGCACGATGCGCGCGGCGGCAAGGCCGTGGCCATGAGCCGGCGCGAGATGGCGGCGCAATCGGCGGCGCCGGCGCCGGCGCGCAACATGGCGGTGCTGCCGGCGGCCAAGCGCCAGGCCGCGGCGCGCCCTGCGGAGCCCGTCGCGCTGCCCGGACAGGAAGCGGCCAGCGCCGCGGCGGCCGACACGCACCGCCTGAGCAACCGCCAGTGGGAGCAGCTGCTGCGCCAGAATTTCCTGAGCATCCGGCGCGTGCGCGAGTGGCGCGACATCCACTCCCAACTGCTCACGGTGGTCAAGGAGCTGCGCTGGCCGATCAATACCGAGCCGGCAGGCTACGCGGCGGTGCACCTGTCGATGCTCTCGGGGCTGCTGGGCAACATCGGCTTCAAACCCGAGGAGGCCGACGCCTACCTGGGAGCGCACGGCATCAAGTTCCATCCGCACCCGGGCGCGCACCTGTCCAAGAAGCCCGGGCGCTGGATCGTTGCCGCCGAGCAGGTCGAGACCACGCGCCTGTACGGCCGCGGCATCGCCGCCATCGAGCCGCAGTGGCTGGAGGAGGTGGGCGGCCATCTGCTCAGGAAGCAGCTGCTCGAGCCGCACTGGAGCAAGAAGCAGGCAGACGTGGTGGCGCACGAGCGCGCGACGCTCTACGGACTGGTGGTCTACAGCGGCCGGCGCGTGAGCTACGGGCGCATCGACCCGCAGGAGGCGCGCCAGATCTTCATCCGCCAGGCACTGGTCGAGGGCGAGTGGGATGCGCGCTGGCCGTTCCTGGCTGCCAACCGCAAGCTGGTGGCGCGCGTCGAGGAGCTGGAGCACAAGAGCCGGCGCCAGGACGTGCTGGTGGACGATGAGCTGATCTACGCCTTCTACGACCGCTTCGTGCCCGAGGACGTGTACAGCGGCGCCACCTTCGACAAGTGGTACCGCGTGGCCAGCCGCGAGCAGCCGCAGCTGCTGCGCCTGTCGCGCGAGGAGCTGATGCGCCACGAGGCGGCGGGCATCACCACGGAGAATTTCCCGCGCACCATCAAGCTCGGCGGGGTCGATTGCAGCGCCAGCTACCTGCATGCGCCGGGCGATCCGCGCGACGGCGTGACGGTGACGCTGCCGCTGTTCGTGCTCAACCAGGCGAGCGAGGAGCGCGCCGAATGGCTGGTGCCGGGCATGCTCAAGGACAAGCTCCAGGCGCTGCTCAAGAGCCTGCCGCAGCGCCCGCGCAGCCGCTTCGTGCCGCTGGCCGAGCATGCGGCGCGGCTGGCGGCGCTGTTTCGCCAGGAAGACCGCTGGGCGCAGGGCAGCCTGGTGGAGGCGCTGCTGCGCCAGGTGCGCGAGGAGACGGGGCTGGACGTGAAGCGCGCCGACTTCAAGCTGGAGATGCTCAGCCCGCACCTGTTCATGAACTTTCGCGTGACCGATGAGCACGGCCGCCAGCTCGGGCAGGGGCGCAACCTCGCGGCGCTCAAGGCCGAGCTGGGGGCCCGGGCGCGCGGCGCCTTCCAGGCCTTGGCGGCGCTCAAGGTGGCAGGCCGCGCCCCGGAGCGTGCGCCGGCGCCGGCGGTGGCG
>NZ_ALEE01000585.1 GCF_000282995.1 Melaminivora alkalimesophila | reverse complement strand
CCGGCGGTGGCGCGCGAGCCTGCCGACGCGCCAGGGAAGGGGCGCGAGCGCGGCAAGGCTGCGGCAGCAGCGCCCGTGCAGCCGGCCGCCGAGGCGCGCTATACCGACTGGAGCTTTGGCGAACTGCCGGAACTCATGGAGATCACGCGCGGCAGTCAGTCGCTGGTCGGCTTTCCGGCGCTGATCGACCATGGCGACGCGGTCGCCATCGAGGTGTTTGACGAGCCGGAGCTTGCCGCCGCCCGCCACCGGGCAGGCCTGCGCCGGCTGGTGGCCCTGCAGATTCGCGACGCGCTCAAGTACCTGGAGAAGAACATCCCGGGCCTGACGGCCATGGCGGTGGCCTACATGCCGCTCGGGACGCTGGAGGAATTGCGCGCCCAGGTCATCGAGGTGGCGCTGGAGCGTGCCTTTCTGGCAGATCCCCTGCCCACCAGCGAGGAGCAGTTCCGCCAGAGGATCCAGGAAGGGCGCACCCGGCTGACGCTGATCGCCAACGAGGTCGCCCGCCTGGCGGAGGCCGTCCTGCAGGAATACGCGGCGGTGCAGCGCAAGCTGCGCGACAGCAAGCCGGCGCGCGAGGCGGCTGCCGACATCACGCAGCAGCTGCAGCGGCTGGTGCCCAAGGATTTTCTGGTGGCCACGCCGTGGGGGCAGCTGCAGCACCTGCCGCGCTACCTGAAGGCCATCGTCGTGCGGCTGGACAAGTTGCGCGCCGACCCGGCGCGCGATGCGGCGCGCCTGAAGGAGCTGCAGCCCGTGGAGCAGCGCTGGTGGCGGCTGCTTGCCGAGCGCCGCGGGCAGCAGGATGCGCGCATGTGCGAGTACCGGTGGATGCTCGAGGAGCTGCGCGTGAGCTTTTTTGCGCAGGAGCTGCGCACGCCCTATCCGGTCAGTGCCAAGCGGCTGGACAAGCTCTGGGGGCAGCTGCTGTCCTGAGGACCGAGGCCCGGACCGCTGCGGCGCTCACTGCAGCACCAGCCGGTCGAGCTCCGCGCACACGTCGGCCATCCGCCCGGAGATGAGCAGCCGGCAGCTGCCGTCGCCATGCCGGCGCGAGATCACGCGCACTGGCACGCCGCCCCGCCGCCTCGGGGGCGTGGCAGCGGCCGCCACAGCAATGGAGACCGGCGGGATGACCGTGATCGGGACAGCCGACCCGGGCGGGGCGGGGGGTTGCGCCTCGGCGGGGCGGGAAACCCCTGCCCCGGCCCGGGCCCGGGCGGCGGCAGCCTTGGCCTCGGGCTCGGGCAGGGGGGTGTCGGTGTGCTGTCCATGCACCGTGGCCGCTGGCTGCGCCAGCCGGCGCAGGCGCCGGGCAGCGGCAGTGAAGAACGGCAAAGATTTCCAGGCGAGCAGTGCAAGCGCCATGTGAAGACTCCTCAACGCCCCGGGCGGGGCAGGCCAAGCAAGAACACAGGCAGGATTGCTTTGAGCGGAGCCCAATGAGGCGCCCAACCGCAGGGTTGGCGTGTAGGATTTCCTGGTCCTTGCACGCCAGACGCCCGCCACCTGCGGGTGGGGAAAGCGGGGCAGGCGGGGGCTACATCAGCATGGTGTTGCGAATCAAGCCGACCGCCAGCCCCTCGATCTCGAAGGGTTCGCCCGGCTCGACGCGGATCACCGGGTAGTCGGGGTTTTCAGGCAGCAGCTCGATGGCGTTGCCCGTGCGGCGCAGGCGCTTGACCGTGACCTCGTCGCCCAGCCGGGCCACCACGATCTGGCCGCTGCGCGCCTCGCGCGTGGCCTGCACGGCCAGCAGGTCGCCGTCCATGATGCCGGCGTCGCGCATGGACATGCCGCGCACCTTCAGCAGGTAGTCGGGGCGGTGGGAGAACAGCGAGCCTTCGAGCGTGTAGGTTTGGTCCACATGCTCCTGCGCGAGAATGGGCGAGCCTGCAGCCACCCGGCCGATCAGCGGCAGCGTGAGATGCGACAGGCCGGCGATCGGCAGGTGAAAGTGCGTGCCGCGCGCGGCATTGATGGAGCGCACGGCGTCGCTGCGCAGCCGGATGCCGCGCGAGGTACCGCTGACCAGCTCGATGACGCCCTTGCGGGCCAGGGCCTGCAGGTGTTCCTCGGCGGCATTGGCCGAGCGAAAACCCAGTTCGTTGGCGATTTCCGCGCGGGTGGGTGGCGCGCCGGTGCGCGTGATGGCGGACTGGATCAGGTCCAGGATCTGCTGCTGGCGGGCGGTGAGCTTGGGGCGGTCGGACATGGAAGGCTCCGGTACGGCGTGGCCGGCAGGCCGACCACTGTTTTTTAAACCAGTGACTGTATTTTTAGACAGTTTCGGGAAGGATGCAAGGGTTGTGGCAGGAAAAATCGTGGTACTGGGCACCGGCGGCACCATCGCTGGGACGGCGGCGCAGGCGGGGGCCAACGTCGGCTACACGGCGGGCCAGATCGGCATCGAGGATCTGCTGGCTGCCGTGCCCGCGCTGGCGGGCGCTGCCCGCGGGCCGCTGGTGGCCGAGCAGCTGGCGCAGATCGACAGCAAGGACATGGACTTCGCGCTGTGGGAGCGGCTGGTGGACCGTTGCCTCGTGCACCTGGCAGACCCCGAGGTTCGCGGCCTGGTGATCACCCACGGCACGGACACGCTGGAGGAGACGGCGTGGCTGCTCGCCAGCGTGCTTCCGGCGCAGGACAAGCCGGTGGTGCTGACCTGCGCCATGCGGCCGGCGACGGCGCTCGCGCCCGATGGGCCGCAGAACCTGCTCGATGCGGTGACGGTGGCGGCGCACCCGCAGGCGCGCGGCGTGCTGGCGGTGGCCGACGGCAGCGTGCATGGGGCGCGCGAGGTGGCCAAGCTCCACCCGCTGCGCCTCGATGCCCTGCATTCGGCCGATGCGGGGCCGCTGGGCAGTATCGAAGCCGGCGAGCTGCGCTGGGCGCACGGCCGCGCGCGGGAGCCGATGGCCCCCGCCCACGCGGCGCTGGCCGCACGGCTCGGCAGCCTGGCCTGGCCGCGCGTGGCGATCGTGATGAGCCATGCGGGGGCGGACGCCACGGTGGTGGACGCGCTGCTCGCCGCGGGGGTGCAGGGGATCGTGGCGGCCGCCACCGGCAACGGAACGCTGCACCAGGCGCTGGAGGCAGGGCTCGAGCGGGCGGTGGCGGGCGGCGTGGCGGTGCGCGTGGCCTCGCGCTGCCCGCTGGGCCGGATGCGCGCCGAACCGGGGGCGCGCTGGAGCTATGCCGAGGGGTTGTCGCCCGTGAAGGCGCGCATTGGGCTGATGCTGGATCTCATGGCGCAGCGCGCCGTGGCGCGTGGCTGCTGAAACGACGACGCCCCGCAGGGCGGGGCGTCGCGCACGCGCAGCAAGGCGCGCCGCTCAGCTCGTGAGCGCCGCCAGGGCGCGCTCGGTGATCTCCTCGACGCTGCCGATGCCGCTGATGGCGCGGTACTTGGGGGCGCCGGCCGGGTCGGCCTTGGCCCATTCGGAGTAGTAGTCCACCAGCGGGCGCGTCTGCTGGCTGTAGACCTCGAGCCGCTTCTTCACGGTCTCTTCCTTGTCGTCGTCGCGCTGCACCAGCGGCTCGCCCGTCACGTCATCCACGCCCTCGACCTTCGGGGGATTGAACTTGAGGTGGTAGGTGCGGCCGGAGGCGGGGTGCGAGCGGCGCCCGCTCATGCGCTCGATGATGGCCTCGAAGGGCACGTCGATCTCCAGCACGTAGTCGAGCTTGACGCCCGCCTGCTTGAGCGCCTCGGCCTGGGGGATGGTGCGCGGGAAACCGTCGAAGAGGAAGCCCTCGGCGCAGTCGGGCTCGGCGATGCGCTCCTTGACCAAGTTGATGATCAGGTCGTCGCTCACCAGCTGCCCGGCGTCCATCACGGCCTTGGCCTGCAGGCCCAGCGGGGTGCCGGCCTTCACGGCGGCGCGCAGCATGTCGCCGGTGGAGATCTGGGGGATGCCGAACTTCTGGCAGATGAATGCAGCCTGGGTGCCCTTTCCGGCGCCTGGGGCGCCCAGCAGGATCAGTCTCATGGAGGTACCTCTCGGTTTTTATGAATCCGTGGCGCGGGCGTCCAGTCCGTGGCCGGAGGGCGCCGCGCAAATGGCGGGCGAGAATAACACGCGCTCCCTGCGCCTTGCTGACGCCGCGGCGACCGCGGCAAGCTCAGGCGGCCGCG
>NZ_ALEE01000584.1 GCF_000282995.1 Melaminivora alkalimesophila | reverse complement strand
GGGGCCGCGCCGAGCAGCGCGCGCACGCGCTCCAGGTCATCGGGCGTGTCCACGCCGGCGCCGGGCGCCTGTTGCGTCACGTGCACGGCGATGCGGTGGCCGTGCCAGAGGGCGCGCAGCTGCTCGAGCTGCTCGAGCTGCTCGGTCGGCGCGGGGGGCAGCTGTGGGAAGCGCGCGAGGAAGCCCGCGCGGTAGCTGTAGATGCCGATGTGGCGCAGCGGGGCGAAGCCGGCCGGCCCGCCTTGCGCCCACCAGTCGCTGCCCGGCGCGTGGTCGCGCGCGAAGGGGATCGGTGCGCGGCTGAAGTAGCTGGCCAGGCCTTGCGCATCGGTCACCACCTTGACGACGTTGGGATTGGACAGGTCCTGCGCGCTGGCGATGGGGTGCGCAGCGGTGCCCATGGCGGCCTCGGGCCGGTGGACCAGCAGGGCGGCCACGGCGTCGATCAGCGCCGGCTCGATCAGGGGCTCGTCCCCCTGCACGTTCACGACGATGGCCTCGGGCGGCAGCGCGAGCTGCTGGCAGGCCTCGGCCAGGCGGTCGCTGCCGCTGGCGTGGTCGCGGCGCGTAAGCAGCACGTCCACGCCGTGGGTGCGGCAGGCCTCCACGATGCGCGCATCGTCGGCCGCCACCACGCAGCGCCGCGCGCCGCTGGCGGCGGCC
>NZ_ALEE01000583.1 GCF_000282995.1 Melaminivora alkalimesophila | reverse complement strand
GCCGATGTCCGCCAGCGGCTTGTCGGGCAGGCGCGTCGAGGCCAGCCGCGCGGGAATCAGCACGGTGAAGGGCGCCGGTGCGCTCACCGCTGCCGCTCCAGTTCCTCGTCCGTCAGCGTGCGCGCCTCGTTCTCCAGCAGGATCGGGATGCCGTCGCGCACCGGGTAAGCGAGCCGCGCGCTGCGCGAGACCAGTTCCTGGCGCTCGCGGTCGTAGGTGAGGGGGCCCTTGGTGACGGGGCATACCAGCAGTTCGAGCAGTTTGGAGTCCATGGGGGTTCCTTCAGGGGGCGTGCGGCGATCTTAGCGAGGCCAGGCGGGCGTCGAGCGCCTGGAAAAAGCGGGGGTCGAGCCGGACTTCCAATGGCACGGCCAGCACCTCGGGGTGGCGCGGCCAGAGCTTGACCGCGTCTTTCTCGGTGCACAGCACCACCGCGGCTGCGTCGCCGGGGGGCTGCCAGTCGGCAAAGCCATGGTGGTCCGGGAAAGCCTGGCAGTGCGCCGGCGCGAGGCCGCGTGCGCGCAGCAGGGCGAAGAACTCCTCGGGCCGTGCCGTTCCAGCCAGGGCGTGCAGCCGCCTGCCCGCCAGGTGGGCGAGCGGCACGCGCCGCCCCTGCCCGTCCACCGCATGGTCGGCCAGCCGGCGCTGCAACGCGAAGCGCGCCGAGAGGGCTCCGGGCGGCGGCGCGCCGGCGTGCAGCACCCAGTCCACCGCACGCGGCCAGGGCTCGCGCAGCGGGCCGGCGGGCAGCAGCCAGCCGTTGCCCACCCCCTGGTCGTTGAACACGCAGATCTCCAGGTCGCGCGCCAGCGCCAGGTGCTGCAGGCCGTCGTCGCACACCAGCACGTCCACCTCGGGATGGGCCGCCAGCAGGGCGCGCCCGGCCTCGGCGCGGCGCCGTGCCACGAAGACCGGGGCACCGGTGGCGCGCGCCAGCAGCAGCGGCTC
>NZ_ALEE01000582.1 GCF_000282995.1 Melaminivora alkalimesophila | reverse complement strand
AGCCCGCCGCGCTCGTTGCCCAGGGCTCGGCCCAGCTCGGACCCCGCCATGCCGCCGAGCGCCACAGGAAAACCCAGAGGCTGGCGCTCCAGGAAACGGCGCACGCTCGCCTCCTGATCGATGGCCAAGCCGAGCACCTGCCAGCCTCGCCCGCGGTGCGCTTCATGGAAGCGGTCCAGGAGCGGCAGCTCGTTGATGCAGGGGGGGCACCAGGTTGCCCAGAAGTTCAGCAGCAGCGGCCTGCCCCGGAACTGCGCCGTGGACAGGGGGCTGTCGGACAGGCCGTCGAAGGAAGCCTCCCAAAAACGCGCGGCCGCATCCGCGGCGGCAGGGGCGGGAGCCAGGCGCCGCAGCGCGACGCCAGCGCCCGCCAGGCCAGCCAGGGCCCCGGCGCCCAGCATCAGCCAGCGCCGGGACGCGGATGCAGGGCGGCCGCGGGCAGGTCGTTCGGCAGGAGGTGTCGCTTGCATGGTCGTGTCAATGGCTTTGCCGCCCGGCGGCCGGTGCCGTTTCCTGCTCCAGCAGGCGGCGCACCGCCGCGGCGTCGCCGCGCGGGGTGCGGCCCCGCGCGTCGCGGCGCAGGGCACCGCGCAGGTCATCCAGATCATGCACCAGCAGGTGCACGCCGATCTCCTCGCCCAGCTCGGGCGAGTGGCTCGACAGGCTGAGGGCCTCCACCGGCTCGCCGCGCAAGCCCGAGACAGTGGTGGGCTCATAGCGTACCCCGTGATCGATCAGCGCGATCTCGGCCGATTTCGGGTCGTCACAGAACAATACCAGATAGACGTCCGACAGCCGCGTGGCCGTGCCGTGCCATACGGCCCCGCCCAGATAGGGGCGGAAGGCCTCCAGGCGCTCCATCCAGCGCAGCGCCAGCCTGCGCAGTGCCTCCAGCTCCTGCGGCTGGGTGTCGGCGCAGAACAGGTCGATGTACTCGCGCACCGCGTCCTCGACCAGGTCGTTGTCCGGCAGCGCCGTGCGCGCCGGCAGGCCCAGGTCGCGCACGGCGCGGCGCTTGGCAGCGCCCCACTCCAGCCCCTCCTCGACCGCGAGGCGGGCGGCGGCATGGGCGATCTCGACGGCGACGGGGGGAGCGGGCATGGCAAGGGGCGAGGGCGAAGCAACGCGGCCATTGTGGCGCGGAAGGCGCCGGGCGCTGCCGGCCATGGCATGCACCGCACAAGGGCATTGCCGCCGCCCAGCGGCACCCGGGGATGCACCGCCCCTCCCTAGAATGCGGTCCCATGCACATTCACATCCTGGGCATCTGCGGAACCTTCATGGGCGGGCTGGCGGCACTGGCGCGCGAGGCCAGTCACCGCGTGACGGGCTGCGACGCGGGGGTGTATCCGCCGATGAGCGACCAGCTGGCAGCCCTGGGCATCGAACTGCTGGAGGGCTACGGGGCCGACCAGCTGCGCCTGGCGCCCGACATGTTCGTGGTCGGCAACGTGGTCAGCCGCGCGCGCCTGCCCGACGGCAGCCCGAAGTTCCCGCTGATGGAGGCGATCCTGGATGCGGGCGCGCGCTACACCAGCGGCCCGCAATGGCTGGCCGAGCACGTGCTGCAGGGCCGCCACGTGATGGCGGTGGCGGGCACGCACGGCAAGACCACGACCACCTCCATGCTGGCCTGGATCCTGGAGCAGGCCGGCCTCGCGCCGGGCTTCCTGGTGGGCGGGGTGCCGCTGGACTTCGGCGTCTCGGCGCGCCTGGGGCGGCACGCGCCGGGCCAGCAGCGGCCGCTGTTCGTCATCGAGGCCGACGAGTACGACACCGCCTTCTTCGACAAGCGCTCCAAGTTCGTCCACTACCGCCCGCGCACCGCGGTGCTGAACAATCTGGAATTCGACCACGCCGACATCTTCGACGACCTGGCGGCCATCGAGCGCCAGTTCGAGCACCTGCTGCGCACCGTGCCGCCCTCCGGGCGCGTGGTGGTGAACGACCTCGAAGAAAGCCTGGCGCGCGTGCTGCACCGCGGCTGCTGGAGCCAGGTGACGAGCTTCGGCAGCGCGGCCAGCGACTTCCATGCCGAGGGCCCGGCACACGATTTCGCCGTGCACCAGCGCGGCGCGGGGATGGTGGCGCAGTTGCGCTGGGGCCTGAGCGGCGTGCACAACCAGCTCAACGCGCTGGCCGCCATCGCCGCCGCTGCCCACGTGGGCGTAGCGCCGGCGCAAGCGGCCGAGGCGCTCGCGGATTTTCGCAACGTGCGCCGGCGCATGGAGCTGCGCGGCACGGCTGCCGGCGTCCATGTCTATGACGACTTCGCCCACCACCCGACGGCCATCCGCACCACGCTCGAGGGCCTGCGCCAGCGGGTGGGCGCCGGGGCGCGCATCCTGGCGGTGTTCGAGCCGCGCAGCAACACCATGAAGCTGGGCACCATGGCGGCCCAGCTGCCCTGGGCGCTGGCACCGGCGGACCTGAGCTTCTGCCATACCGCCGGGCTGGACTGGGACGCCGCCGCGGCGCTGGCGCCGCTGGGTGCACGCGGCCACACCGCCGCCGACCTGCCGGCGCTGCTCGCGCAGCTCGGTGCCGCCGTGCGTCCCGGCGACCACATCGTGTGCATGAGCAACGGCAGCTTCGGCGGGGTGCACGACCGGCTGCTGCAGCAGCTGGCGGCGCGGGGCTGAGCGCCCTTCCCCACCCGCCTGGCGTTCAGCGCGCGGTCTCGCGCTCCACGTCCTGCTCGAAGCTGGCCTCCGCCAGCCCGGCTGTGGCACCGACGAGCCCCGGATAGACGCGCACGAAGTCGGCCACGATCCGCTCCAGCGGCATGTCGGAGAAGCTGCCGCGCTGGTGGACATACTCCATGTGGCGGTTGCCTTCCCGGTCGAAGGGGTGGTAGATCGAGTCGGCGCGGCCGTCGAAATCCAGGGGAAGCAAGCCGAAACGCTCGCACAAGCCGATGTTGAAGGCCGGCGTGGCCTTGCGCCAGGCGCCCTCCAGCCACAGGTCGGTGTAGCCGTGCCAGACATACAGGTCGGTGCCCAGGCTCTGGCGCATGCGTTCGGTGCTCAGGTGGTTGCGCACGTCGGCATAGCCCACGCGCGACGGGATGCCGACTGCGCGGCAGGCCGCCGCCA
>NZ_ALEE01000581.1 GCF_000282995.1 Melaminivora alkalimesophila | reverse complement strand
CAGGCCGCCGCCAGCAGCGCCGCCTTGGGCACGCACCAACCGTAGCCCTTGTCCAGCACCGCGCTGGCACGCATGTGCGCGGGCGCCAGGTCGATGCGATAGGGGTCGTAGCGGAAGCCGTCGCGCACCGCCAGGTACAGGGCGACGGCACGCTCGCGCTCGTCGGCGGCCTGCGCATGTTCGCGCGCAAAGGCCATGACCGCAGGGTGGTCGCTGTCGATCAGCGCGGTGGGCGCCAGGTCGGCGGGGGTGGGTGCGTCGGGGCGGTTCATGCGGCGATTCCTCCTACGGCGCAGTGTCGTCAGGTCCGATGCCGCTGCCTGTCGCCTGGGCGACAGCCGACCGCGGCGCGCGCTCAGTCTCAGTAGCTGCGCCCGGCGCGGTACAGGGCGTGCTGGCGGCGCTGCAGGGGCGCCACTTCGGACAGCCGCGCCATGACGGCCCCGGCATGGGCATGGGTGATGGCCAGCCCCAGCGCATCCGCAGCATCGGTGCCGGGCAGGCCGGGCAGCTGCAGCAGGCGCTGCACCATCGCCTGCACCTGTGGCTTGGCGGCGCGGCCGTGGCCGACCACCGCCTTCTTCATCTGCAGCGCCGTGTATTCCGCCACCGGCAACCCGGCGTTCACCAGCGCCGCCAGCGCCGCGCCGCGCGCCTGGCCGAGCAGCAGCGTCGACTGCGGGTTGGCGTTCACGAAGACGATCTCCACCGCCGCCGCCTCCGGCTGGTAGCGCGCCGCCACCTCGCCGATGCCGTCGAACAGCAGCTTCAGCCGGCCCGGCAGGTCGCCCAGCGCGAGGCCGGTGGTGCGGATGGTGCCGCTGGCCACGTAGCGCATGGCCTGGCCCTGCACGTCCAGCACGCCGAAGCCGGTGGTCTGCAGGCCCGGATCGATGCCGAGGATTCTCATGGGGCCATTGTCTCCCGATGCCCGCGCGCCGTCAGGGCAGCTCCGTGCGCCCCATGCGGGCCAGGAGCGTGCGCGTTCGCGCCGCCAGGTAGGGCGAAGAGGGCATGCGCTCGTAGCGCTTCGGCGCCGGCAGCATCACCGCCAGCCGGGCCGCCTCGGCCGCGCCCAGCGCGCGGGCGCTCTTGCGGTGGTAGTGCTGCGCGGCGGCCTCGGCACCGAACACGCCCTCGCCCCATTCCACGCTGTTCAGGTAGATCTCCAGGATGCGGCGCTTGTCCAGCAGCCGCTCCAGCAGCAGCGCCAGCACGAACTCCTGCCCCTTGCGCAGCAGCGTGCGCTCGCCCGACAGCAGCAGGTTCTTCGCCAGTTGCTGCGTGATGGTCGAGCCGCCGCGGATGCGCGCCGCGCGCCGCCCCCGCGCGGCCGCGGCCGGCTGCGCCGCAAGGTGCGCATTGCGCTCCCAGGCGCGCTCCATGGCCTGCCAGTCCACGCCATCGTGGCCGACGAAGCCGTCGTCCTCGGCGGCCACCACGGCGCGCTTGAGGTGCTCGGAGATCTGCTCGTAGGGCACCCACTGCTGGCGCCAGCGCAGCGGGCCGCCGCCGGCGAGCTGCGCCCAGGCTTCCGAGCGCTGGAAGGCCGTGGACTGCGGGTCGACCACGGCCATCGCCGCGATGCGCAGCACGAAGAACAGCTGCAGCGCCACGAAGGCCAGCAGCACCAGCAGCGCCCAGCGCCCCACGGCCCGCATGCCCACCCCCGGTTTGCGCCAGCCGCCCGCGGCCGCCTCAGGCCGTGCCTGCGGCCAGCGCAGCCCGCAGCTCCGCCAGCACCTGCACCGCCGAGGGCCGCACGCCGCGCCACAGCGCGAACGATTCCGCCGCCTGGTGCACCAGCATCCCCAGGCCGTCGCGCCCCTGCGCCCCGTGGCGCGCGGCCCAGGCGAGGAAGCCCTCGGCCGCCGGACCGTACATCATGTCGTAGGCCAGGCCGCCCGGGCGCAGCACCCGGCCCGCCACCGGCACCTCGCCCCCTTCCAGGCTGCTGGCGGTGGCGTTGATGACCACATCGAAGGTGGCCGGCGCAAGCTGCCTGGCCGGCTGCGCGCGCAGCGCCACCCCCTCCTGCC
>NZ_ALEE01000580.1 GCF_000282995.1 Melaminivora alkalimesophila | reverse complement strand
CCCCCTGCCGCGCCAGCGCCGCGTGGCGCTCCACCAGCGCCTCGGCGCGCGCTGGCGTGCGGTTGACCACCACCACGCACCGTGGCCGGCGCGCCAGCAGGGGGCCCAGCGCGCCTGCGGCCGCGCCGCCCGCCCCGAGCAGCAGCACGGCGCGGCCCGCCAGCGCCACCCCCGCGCCGGCCTCGATGTCGGCGACCAGCCCCAGGCCGTCGGTGTTGTCCGCGTGCAGCCGGCCGTCCGCGCCGGCCACCAGGGTGTTGGCCGCACCGGCGAGCTGCACGCGCTCGCTCGCGGTGTGCGCGCACTGCGCCGCCTCGTGCTTGAAGGGCACCGTCACGTTGCAACCGCGCCCGCCGCGCCCCAGGAAGGCTTGCAATGTGGACTCGAAACCGTCCAGCGGAGCCAGCAGCCGCTCGTAGTGCAATTGCTGCCCGGTCAGGGCGGCAAAGCGCGCGTGGATCCAGGGCGAGCGGCTGTGGGCCACGGGATTGCCCAGCACGCAGTACAGGTCCGGCGAGTCCGGCTCGGATGCGGTCATGGCGGCACCTCAGCGCAGCGAAGTTTCCAGCGTCTGCTCGCGCGTGAACCGAAAGCGCGAGACGACGGCGATCTGGTCGGCCTTGGCGCGCATGGCCGGGCCGAAGTTGCCGAACGGACCGGCGGCGCGGGCGATCGCCTCGGCGCGGCGGTCGAGCTGGGCGTTGCCCGAGCCCTGCACGATTTCCGTGTCGAGCACGCGCCCGTCGTGGTTCACCGTGAGGATCATCACCAGCTCGCCGTAGAGCTTGCGGCCGGCGTGCTCCGGGAAATTCTGCGTGCCCTTGTCCTCGATGCGCCGGCGCAGCGCGTCGTAGTAGATGGCATACACCTCCTCGCGGGTGGCGGGGCTGATGTAGCGCTTGCGCGGGCGGACGTTTTCCTCGTCGATGCGCCGCTCAATCTCCGCCAGGAGCTTCTGCAGCTGCAGGCGCTTTTGCTCCTGCGCCTCCTGCTCGCGCGCCTCGCTCGCCTGCTCGGGCTCTGCCGCCGGCAGCAGCGCCAGCTCGCGCCGCACCTGCGCCAGCAGCTGCATCTGCTGCTCGAGCATGCGGTCCATCTGGCGCTGCGCCTCCTCCAGGTCGTCGCCGATGGCCGTGAGCGCCGAGTAGGGCAGCGGGCTGGTGGCGCGCCCCGCCTGGGCGTCGCCCCCTCCGGCGAGCGTCGCCTGGGCGATGGCCTGGGCCTTGTCCGGGCGCTCCGCGGTGGACTGGGCATTGACCAGGATCACTTCCAGCGACGTGTCCTGGAACACGCGGTTGAAGCCTTCCGGGTCGACGAAGCGCACGGTGAGCAGGGCCGCGTGCAGGGCGAGCGAGACGGCCAGGGCGATCTGCAGGGTGGAGAAGCGCCCGAGGGCGGCGAGGGCAGGCGAGGTCACGGCGCGCGATTATCGGCGCTGCCGGCAGCGCCCGGCCCTCCTTCGCCGCGCGCGCTCTCGGCGTCGTCCAGATCGAGGGCGATGGCGATCGGGCCGGCGGTGGCGGCTTCCTCGCCCTCGTCGTCGTCCACCGGGCCGTCGTCGCGCGGATCCAGCGGATCGTCGATGCGCTCGATGACGGTGCCGTGCACGTCGAGCGCGATCTCGTCGATCTCGCCCAGCCGCACGCGCACCCGCGCACCGCGCGCCAGCGACTGCACGCCCAGCACCGGCAGCACCAGCGGCAGCGTGTCCGCGCGCACCAGGAAGTCGCCCCCCTGCACGTTGTCGCGGATCACGGTGCCCACGATCTCCTGGATGCCGTTTTGCTGCAGGTACTTGAGCGTCCACAGCCGCTCCATGCTGGCCTGGTAGGCGTTGTAGGCGCCGTAGGTGGCATCGAAGCTGCTGATGATGGAAAACAGCTCCGCGTCCTTGGGCTTGAAGGGCGCGGCCAGCGCGGCGGTCCTGCCATGGCGCGCGCAGGCAATCACCTGCCACTGGTTCACCAGGTCCACGTAGCGGCGCAGCGGCGAGGTCGCCCAGGCGTAGCTCTTCACGCCGATGCCCGCATGCGGCAGCGCGCGCGTGCCCATGCGCACCTTCACGCCCGGCGCCAGGCTGGCCTGGCTGCGGTAGATGCCCGGCACCCCGGAGTCGGCCAGCATCTGGCCCCAGGTGCTGTTGGCGACGATCGCCGCCTCGGCCACGATCAGGTCCAGCGGCGCGCCGCGCCGGCGGGTCTCGATGGCCACGGTCTCGCTGCCGTCCGGCTCTTCGCCCACCTGGCCCTCGAGGCGGAAGGTGTAGTCGGGCCGCGAGAAGGTCTCCGGCTTGCCGCGCACCGCCTCGCGCTGCGCCTTCAGGTGGCGCGCCAGGCGGTACAGGAAGGACAGCTGGTCGCGCAGCGCCAGCAGCGCCTCGGGCGTGCCCTCTACCTGCAGCTGCGGGTCGGCCAGCCACTGCTCGGTGACGATGTGGTCGAGCTGGTCGTGGCGCAGGTTGACGCTGACGGGCACGCGCTCGAGCACGGTCTCGTGCCCGGTGATGATCAGCGAGGCCTCGTCGATGGTGACGTAGAGCGAGACCGCCGGGTTGGCGCGCTCCTGGTCCAGCGTGAAACGCTGCACCACCTCATCGGGCAGCATGGTGATCTTGTGGCCCGGCATGTACACCGTGGACAGGCGCGTGCGCGCCACCTGGTCGAGCGCGTCGCCCGGCTGGATCGCCAGGCCCGGCGCGGCGATGTGGATGCCCAGGCGCACCGTGCCCGTCCCCAGCCCGGTCAGCGACAGCGCATCGTCGATCTCGGTGGTGGCCGAGTCGTCGATGGAATAGGCCTGCACCTCGGCCAGCGGCAGCTCCTGCGTGGGCGCCGGCAGCGGCAGCTCGGGAAAGCCCGTGCCGCGCGGAAAGTGCTCGAACAGGAAGCGCTGCCAGTGGAACTGGTAGCTCGACTGGATGGCGCCGGCGCGCGTGAGCAGCGCCAGCGGCGCCAGCTGCGCCAGCCGGCTGGCCTCCACCACGGCCTTGTATTCGGGCGCGTTCTTGTCGGGCTTGAACAGGATGCGGTAGAGCTGCGCGTGGATCGCCTCCGGGCAGCGACCGGCCACCAGCTCGCCGGCCCAGGCGTCGATCTGCGCCTGCACCTGCTGCTTCTTCTCGATCGCCGCCAGCGCCTGCTGCACCACCTCGGCCGAGGCCTTGCGAAAGCGCCCCTTGCCGGCGCGGCGGAAGTAGTGCGGCGCCTCGAACAGCGCCAGCAGCATCCCGGCCTGCTCGGTGGGCGGGGCAGATGCGGAGAAGTAGTCGCGCGCCAGCTCGGCAAAGCCGAACTCCTCGTCGGGCGCGAATTCCCAGGCCAGCGGCAACTCGATGCCTTCTGCCACAGCGCGCGCCTGCGCGAGCAACTCGGCAGGCTGCGGTTTGTCGAAACGCAGCAGGATGTGGGCCGCCTTGACCTTCACCCGCTTGCCCGAGTCAAGCTCGACCTGGGCCGAGGTGTCGGTCTCGGAAAGGATGCGGCCGGCCAGGAACTTGCCGGCGTCGTCGAACAGTGCATGCATAGGGAGGGGATTTTCCCATGCGGGCCGGGGCCGCCGCGGCCGCACCCCGCCGCCCCTTCAGCCCACCAGGTCGCAGAAGGCCATCACCTGCGGCAGCAGCTCCGGAAAATTGCTCAGCGCGTGGTCGCCCCCGGGCAGCACGAGCTGGCGCGCCTCGGGGTAGCGCGCCACCATCTCGCGCCAGTCGAGCAGCTCGTCGCCCTGGGCGGCGATCAGCAGCTGCGGGCCGGCGGGGCCGTGCCCGCGCACGTCGAGCGCACGCAGCTCGTCGATGTATTCGGCGCGGAAGAAGAAACGCTCCTCGGGCGAGTGCCACGCGGTCTGCTCGCCGATGTAGCGCGCCAGGTCGCGCGCCGGATCCACCGCCGGGTTGAGCAGCACGCTCGCGCAGCCGCGCTGGTGCGCCACCCAGCTCGCGTAGTAGCCGCCCAGCGAGGAGCCGATCACCACCATGGCCGCCCCGTCCGGCCAGGCCGCGATGCCCTCGGCCACCAGCGCCATGGCGGCGCGCGGCGAGGGCGGCAGCTGCGGGCACCAGAACACGGCGTCGGGATGGCGCGTCGCCACGTGCGCGGCGACCATCCGGGCCTTCATGGACTGCGGCGAGGAGCGGAAACCATGCAGGTAGAGCAAGTGCGTTCGGGCCATGGAAGGGCATTGTGCCCGGGCAGCGGATAATTTCGCCCCCATGGCCTCTGCCAAGCCGACTTCCACCTCCACCCACCCGGCGGCGTTCCGCTCGCCCACCCTGGCGCAGCGCGTGCTGCCGCTGCTGCGCGGCTTCGACTGGCCGCTGATCGGGCTGCTGCTGCTGCTCGCCGGCCTTGGGCTGGTCGCCATGTATTCGGCCGGCTTCGACCACGGCACGCGCTTTGCCGACCACGGACGCAACATGCTGCTGGCCGCCGGCGTGATGTTCGTGGTGGCGCAGGTGCGGCCCCAGCGGCTGATGGCGCTGGCCGTGCCGCTGTACGTGCTCGGCCTGGCGCTGCTGGTGGCGGTGGCGCTGTTCGGCATCACCAAGAAGGGCGCGCAGCGCTGGATCAACATCGGCGTGGTGGTGCAGCCCAGCGAGCTGATGAAGATCGCTATGCCGCTGCTGCTCGCCTGGTGGTTCCAGAAGCGCGAGGGCCAGATCCGGGCGCTCGACTTCATCGTCGCCGCGCTGCTGCTGGCGCTGCCCGTGGGCCTGATCATGAAGCAGCCCGACCTGGGCACCGCCCTCCTGGTGCTGGCGGCCGGCGCCTCGGTCATCTTCTTTGCCGGCCTGCCGTGGAAGCTGGTGCTGCCGCCGGTCATCCTGGGCGCCATCGGCATCGCGCTGGTGGTCTGGTTCGAGCCGCAGATCTGCGCCGACGGGGTGCGCTGGCCGGTCTTGCACAACTATCAGCAGCAGCGCATCTGCACCCTGCTCGACCCGACGCGCGACCCGCTGGGCAAGGGTTTTCACATCATCCAGGGCATGATCGCCATCGGCTCGGGCGGCCTGTGGGGCAAGGGTTTCATGGCCGGCACGCAGACGCACCTGGAGTTCATCCCCGAGCGCACCACCGACTTCATCTTCGCCGCCTTCTCCGAAGAGTTCGGGCTGGTCGGCAACCTGGTGCTGATCGGCTGCTTCCTGCTGCTGGTGTGGCGGGGCCTGGCGATCGCCGCGCGCGCCGACACCCTGTTCGAGCGCCTGATGGCCAGCGCCGTGGCGATGATCTTCTTTGCCTATGCCTTCGTGAACATGGGCATGGTCAGCGGCATCCTGCCGGTGGTGGGCGTGCCGCTGCCCTTCATCAGCTACGGCGGCACCGCCATGGCCACGCTCGGGCTGGCGCTGGGCGTGCTGATGTCGGTGGCGCGCGCGCAGCGCGAGGGCGCCGAGCACGGGTAGCGCGGGTAGCCCCGGCGCCAGCGCGGCTGCGGGCGGCTGCCTAAAATGCGACGATGATCTCCCGCGAACCCACCATCGAGCGCCTGGCCATCGCCCGTGAGCTGCTGCTCACGCCCTTCGGGCTGGACGAGACGCACCTGTCGCGCGCCCTGGCACACATCCGCGCGCACCAGGTCGACGACGCCGACCTGTACTTCCAGTACACCCGCCACGAGGGCTGGAGCCTGGAGGAAGGCATCGTCAAGACGGGCTCGTTCTCCATCGACCAGGGCGTGGGCGTGCGCGCGGTGAGCGGCGAGAAGACGGCCTTTGCCTACTCCGACGACATCTCGCTGGCCTCGCTGATGGATGCGGCCGCCACCGTGCGCTCGATCTCCGCCGCCGGCCAGTCGGGGCGCGGGCGGGTGGGGCGCAAGAAGGTGGCGCCCAGCCGCTCGCTGTACGCCGGGCTGGATCCGATCGCCAGCATGGACAGCACCGCCAAGGTCCGGCTGCTGGAGCGCGCCGAGCAGCTGGCGCGCGCGCGCGATCCGCGCGTGGTGCAGGTCATGGCCGGCCTGGCGGCCGAGTACGACGTGGTGCTGGTGGCGCGTGCCGACGGCCTGCTGGCGGCCGACGTGCGGCCGCTGGTGCGCCTGTCGATCACCGTGATCGCCGAGCAGGACGGGCGGCGCGAGGTGGGCTCGTCCGGCGGCGGCGGCCGCCTCGGCCTGGCCTACTTCTCGGACGAGCAGATCGCGCAGTACGCCCAGGAGGCCGTCAACGCCGCCCTGACCAACCTGGACGCGCGCCCCGCGCCGGCCGGCGAGATGACGGTGGTGCTCGGCCCGGGCTGGCCCGGTGTGCTGCTGCACGAGGCTGTCGGCCACGGCCTGGAGGGCGACTTCAACCGCAAGGGCTCGAGTGCCTTCAGCGGCCGCATCGGCGAGCGCGTGGCGGCGCGCGGCGTCACGGTGCTCGACGATGGCACCATCGCCGACCGGCGCGGCTCGCTGAACGTGGACGACGAGGGCCACGCCACGCAGAAGAACGTGCTGATCGAGGACGGCATCCTGCGCGGCTACATCCAGGACAGCCTCAACGCCCGCCTGATGGGCGTCGCCCCCACGGGCAACGGCCGGCGCGAGAGCTACGCCCACCTGCCCATGCCGCGCATGACCAACACCTACATGCTGGGCGGCGACAAGGACCCGGCCGAGATCGTCGCCAGCATCCGGCGCGGCCTGTACGCCACCAATTTCGGTGGCGGCCAAGTGGACATCACCAGCGGCAAGTTCGTGTTCTCGGCCAGCGAGGCCTTCTGGGTGGAGGACGGCCGGATCCAGTACCCCGTCAAGGGCGCGACGCTGATCGGCAGTGGCCCCGAGTCGCTGAAGAAAGTGACCATGATCGGCAACGACCTGCAGCTCGACAGCGGCGTGGGCACCTGCGGCAAGGAGGGCCAGAGCGTGCCGGTGGGCGTAGGCCAGCCGACCCTGCGCATCGAGGGCCTGACCGTGGGGGGCACGGCCTGAAGTCGGGGTGCTGTGGCGATGGGGCAACGCCGCCCCATGTTGCAGCGCCGCAATTCGTGCTACATTGAATCGCATGTCCGCCCTGCGCGCCGCGTCCTCCTCCTTCTGGTTTTACTTTTGGTTCTCTGTCCACGGCGGATGAGAGAGGTACACGCGCACCCCAGAACCCAGCAGAACCCTCCCCCAAGAACCGCCGCAGCTGCCAGCAGCCCGGCGGTTTTTTGTTGGCCCGATCCCCCTTCCAACTCCCCCTTCCATCCACGAGAGGCAGCCATGAACGCACGCATCCCCAGCCCCGATACCTGGTATCGCGACGTCGACCAACGCACCAGCCAGACCGACGACCAACGCATCCAGGACATCACCGTGCTGCCGCCACCCGACCACCTGATCCGCTTCTTCCCGATCCGAGGCTCCGAAGTGGAGAGCCTGATCGCCACCACGCGCCGCTCCATCGGCCGCATCATGTCCGGCACGGACGACCGCCTGCTGGTGGTGATCGGCCCCTGCTCGATCCACAACCCGGAGGCGGCGCTGGAGTACGCCCGGCGCCTGCAGGCGGCGCGTGAACAGTACCGCGACGAGCTCGAGATCGTGATGCGCGTCTATTTCGAAAAGCCCCGCACCACCGTCGGCTGGAAGGGCCTGATCAACGACCCCTACCTGGACGGCAGCTACCGCATCGACGAGGGCCTGCGCATCGCGCGCCAGCTGCTGATCGACATCAACCGCCTGGGCGTGCCGGCGGGCAGCGAGTTCCTGGACGTGATCAGCCCGCAGTACATCGGCGACCTGATCAGCTGGGGCGCCATCGGTGCGCGCACCACCGAAAGCCAGGTGCACCGCGAACTGGCCTCGGGCATCTCGGCGCCGATCGGCTTCAAGAACGGCACCGACGGCAACATCCGCATCGCCACCGATGCCATCCAGTCCGCCAGCCGTGGCCACCACTTCCTGTCGGTGCACAAGAACGGCCAGGTGGCGATCGTCCACACCGCCGGCAACCAGGATTGCCACGTCATCCTGCGCGGCGGCAAGGCACCCAACTACGACGCCGCCAGCGTGCTGGCCGCCTGCCGGGAGCTGGAGGCGGCCGGGCTGCATCCCTCGCTGATGGTGGACTGCAGCCACGCCAACAGCGCCAAGCAGCACGAGCGCCAGCGCGACGTGGCGCGCGACATCGCCGGTCAGATCGCCGGCGGCTCGCGCCACATCTTCGGCGTGATGATCGAGAGCCACCTGCAGGCCGGCGCCCAGAAGTTCACCCCCGGCCAGGACGATCCGCGCGCGCTGGAGTGGGGCAAGAGCATCACCGATGCCTGCCTGGGCTGGGACGATTCGGACGCCTGCCTGGCGGAACTGGCGGCTGCGGTGCGCACGCGCCGCGGCACGGTGTAAGCTCGGCCCCGATTTCCATTCCGACCGAACCCACAAGGCAGCGAGACACCATGCATAGCGAAGTTCTGATCACCCTGAGCCCCGGCGAAGAGCTGCGCCTGGACCTGCAGGGCAGCCAACCCATGGAAGTGGAGCAGGCGCGCCGCTGGCTCGACGACGAGTTCATGCGGCTGGAGTGCGAGCCGCTGCGCGCCA
>NZ_ALEE01000579.1 GCF_000282995.1 Melaminivora alkalimesophila | reverse complement strand
CCGCTGCGCGCCAGCGGCAAGGTGCTGCTGGCCGACAAGGTGCTGGTCGTCGCCCAGGCGGCCGGAGCGCAGCATTTTGGCGATCCGCTGTGGGCGAAGGAATTCGCCCGCGCCACCGTCGCTGCACTGTCGCGTCCGATCGTGCACGTCGACGTCCCGGCGATGGCCGTGAGCTTCTGAGCGCCCGGGCGGCCGGCGCGCGGTCCACGCGCCCGGCCGCTCCAGTCCTTCCCGCCCTTCAGCCGACGCCCAGCGCAGGCAGGGCAGCCGTGGCCGCGGCGCGCCCGGCCGGCTCGGCCAGCTGCGGGGCCTGCGCGGCATCGTCCAGACGGAAGCTCGCCACGGCCTGCACGAGCTGGCGGGTCTGCTCGTTCAACGCGCTGGACGCGGCGGCCGATTCCTCGACCAGGGCGGCATTCTGCTGCGTCATCTGGTCCAGATGCACCACCGACTGGTTGATCTGCTGCAGGTTGTCGCTCTGCTGGGCCGCGCCTTCGGTGATCTCCGCGACGATCGCCGCCACCTGGCGCACGCTCCCCACGATCTCGGTCATGGTCTCGCCCGCCTCGCCCACCAGGCGCGCGCCGCCGGCCACGCGGTCGACCGAAGCGCCGATGAGCTGCTTGATCTCGCGCGCGGCGGAGGCCGAGCGCTGCGCCAGGTTGCGCACCTCGCCGGCCACCACGGCGAAGCCCCGGCCCTGCTCGCCGGCGCGCGCGGCCTCCACCGCCGCGTTCAGCGCCAGGATGTTGGTCTGGAAGGCGATGGAGTCGATCACCCCGGTGATGTCGCCGATGCGCCGCGAGCTGTCGGAGATCTCGCCCATGGTCTGCACCACCTGCGCCACCACCGCGCCGCCGCGCTCGGCGACCTCCGCGGCCGAGGTGGCCAGGCGGCTGGCATTGCGCGAGGCCTCCGCGCTTTGCTGCACGGTGCCGGTGAGCATTTCCATGGACGAGGCGGTTTCCTGCAGGTTGGCCGCGGCCTGCTCGGTGCGCTGGCTCAGGTCCTGGTTGCCGGAGGCGATCTCCGCGCTCGCCGAACCGATGCTGCCCGCCGCCTGCTGCACCTGCCCTACCAGCGTGCGCAGGGAGTTCTGCATGCGCGCCATGGCGTCGATCAGGTTGCCGATCTCGTCGCGCGGGCCCGCGGGCACGGCCTGCGACAGATCGCCCGCGGCGATGCGCTCGGCCAGTTGGCTGGCCTGCTGCAGCGAGCGCGCGATGGAGCGCACGGTGAGCAGCGTGAGCGGCACCAGCACCGCCAGCGCCAGCGCCACCGCGCCGGCGATCAGCAGCGACATGGTGCCCGCGCGCGCATCGAGCTGCGCACGCGCCGCGTCCATGCGTTCGCGTGCCTGCTTGCCCAGGCTGCCCAGCACGCTGTCCGTGGTTTCCATGTGGCCCTTGAGGCGCTCGGCATAGGCTCCCGCGCCAGCGCCATCGAGCTGGGCGCGCTCGATCTGCTCGAAGATGGGCGTGATGCCGTCGGCGTACAGCTTGATCTCTGCCAGCGCCTGGTCGACGGCGGCGGTGAACTGCGCATCGCCTTCGTGCGCGCCGCGCACCGTGGACAGGCCACTGCGCAGCGCGCCGAGCTGCCCCGTCCAGGCCTCGCGCAACGCGCTGACCTCCACGGAGTTGTTGAAGTTGATGACGATGTCCTTTTCCACACGGCGCAGCTGCCCCAGGCTGGTGCGCAGCTCGCTCATGGCGGTGAGGGTCTGCACCTCGCGGGCGAACAGCTCGTGCATGGTCGAGCGGGCCCGGTCCAGCCCTACGTAGCCCATGGCGCCCACGATGGCGAGCAGGAGCAGTGAAAAAACGGTCGCGAAATAAAGCCGCGCGCGGATGGAGAGTCGCCCCGGGATCGTCATGAAATTCCTCTGCTGAACATGGCCCATGGCGTGCGCAGGTTAGCGCCGCGGCATGGAAGCCACTGACCAGGCTGGTATTGGCGCCACTTTATGTTGCAAAAAAAACGTTCGATAGAGGGTATTCACCGCCACGTTCGGGTGGGGCGAGCATGTAAAGGCGCATCTTGGCAATCCATTGAAAACATGTTGTCACATTTATAGAAGAAAGTGCCTGGCAGGCGTCTGGTGCCTGTGTTGTCCCCTTTCTTTGCATGTCCCTGCCACTGCTTTCCTCCCGCCAGCAGGCCGTCGGCCCGCTGGGTCGCCGCCTGCTGGGCCTGTTCCTCGCCATGCTGGCGCTGAGCCTGGTGGGTTCGGCCATCGGTTTCTGGTCTCTGCAGCACATCGGCCGGTCCACCGACGACATGGTCCAGCGCAGCGTGGCCAACGAACGGCTGGTGGCGGATGCCTACCGCCTGCAGGCGCTCAATGCCGAGCGCTACAAGGCCGTCGCCCTGAGCTCGGAGCCCGAGGTCGGCGACATCCTCGGCGCCGACATCGCGGCGACGCAGCGCCAGTACGACGCGCTGCTCGCCACGCTGGCGCAGCGGCTGTCCGGCACGGCGGACGAGGATCTCCTGGTGCGCGTGAACGCCCGCGCCGCGGTCTTTCACCAGGCCCGCGCGGAGCTGGTGCAGGCCCGCGATTTCGGTCTCACCGCACGGATCCAGCAGGTGTACGGCGAGCGTTTCATGCCCGCCTCCCAGGCGCTCATGCAAGCACTGGAGGCTCTCACGCAGTCCCAGCGCCAGTCCATCGATTCATCGGCGCTGGTGGTGGCCGACTGGAGCAACACGGCCCGCTTGTCGCTGCTGGCGTTCGGCACTTTGTCGCTCGTGCTGGGCACGGCGCTGGCGCTGTGGCTGGTGGGCAGCATCACGCGGCCCATCGCGCTGGCCAGCGACACGGCCCGCCGCGTCGCCGGCCTGGACCTGCGTCAGGACATCGCGGGGCACGACCGCGACGAGACCGGGCACATGCTGACTTCGCTGTCGGTCATGCAGACCGCGCTGCGGCGCCTGGCAGGGCAAGTGAGCGCGTCCGTGCACAGCCTGCACAACGCCGCGGCCGACATCGCCAACGGCAACTCCCGCCTGTCCCACCGCACCGAAGAAGCCGCGGCCAGCCTGCAGGAGACGGCCGCCGCCCTGGAGCACGTGACGCGCTCCGTGCAGCGGTCGGCCGAGACCGCGCAGCACACCGAGGCGCAGGCGGCTCAGGCCGTCGTCGTGGCGCGCGAAGGCTGTGACGTCGCGGCGCGCGTGGTGCAGACCATGCAGCAGATCTCGCACACGGCGCACCGGATCAGCGACATCACTGGCGTCATCGACGGCATCGCCTTCCAGACCAACATCCTGGCGCTCAACGCTGCCGTGGAAGCCGCCCGCGCCGGCGAGCACGGCCGGGGCTTCGCCGTGGTGGCCAGCGAGGTCCGCAGTCTGGCCAACCGCTCGGCTGCGGCTGGCCGCGAGATCAAGGCGCTGATCACCGCATCGGTGGAGCAGATGGATACCGGCGCCACCCTGGCCACCGACGCCGGGCGGACCATGGAGCATGTGGTCGCGGCGATCCAGGGCGCGGCCCGCACCATGGCCGACATGCGGGTCAGCCACCACGCGCAGCAGCAGGACATTCTTTCCATCCATGCCGCGCTGTCGCGGCTGGACCGGGTGACCCAGCAGAACGCGGCGCTGGTCGAGGAATCGGCCGCAGCCACCGAGGGCCTGCGCGGCCAGGCCCATGAACTGGCGGCGCTGGTGAGCCGGTTCCGGCTGCCCAGCGGGCCGGCCCGGGAACCAAACGCCGGCGCCGTGCTGCTGCCTGCCTGACAAGGCGCGCTCCGGCTCAGCCGGCAGGATGGATGGGCACGTACAGCGCACCGCCCGCCCGGTTGAACTCCTCGGCCTTGGCCTGCAACCCCTGCCGGGCGTACTCGCGTACCTCCTGCGTGATCTTCATGGAGCAGAACTTCGGCCCGCACATGGAGCAGAAATGCGCCACCTTGGCTGAGTCCTTGGGAAGCGTCTCGTCGTGGAATTCGCGCGCGGTATCGGGGTCGAGCCCCAGGTTGAACTGGTCCTGCCAGCGGAACTCGAAGCGCGCCTGCGAAAGCGCGTCGTCGCGCGCCCGCGCGGCCGGGTGGCCCTTGGCGACGTCGGCGGCGTGTGCGGCGATCCTGTAGGCGATGATGCCCTGCTTGACGTCCTCGCGGTCGGGCAGGCCGAGGTGTTCCTTGGGCGTGACGTAGCACAGCATGGCAGTGCCCATCCAGCCGATCATGGCGGCGCCGATGGCACTGGCGATGTGGTCGTAGCCCGGCGAGATGTCGATGGTCAGCGGGCCCAGGGTGTAGAACGGTGCCTCGTGGCAGGTCCTAAGCTGCTCGGCCATGTTCGCCTGGATCAGGTGCATGGGCACGTGGCCGGGGCCCTCGATCATGGTCTGCACGTCGTGCTTCCAAGCCACCTGGGTCAGCTCCCCGAGGGTGCGCAGCTCGGCGAACTGGGCCTCGTCGTTGGCGTCGCTCAGCGAGCCCGGGCGCAGGCCGTCCCCCAGACTGAAAGACACGTCATACGACTTCATGATCTCGCAGATCTCCTCGAAGTGCTCGTAGATGAAGCTCTCCCTGTGGTGCGCCATGCACCACTTGGCCATGATCGAGCCGCCGCGCGAGACGATGCCGGTGCGCCGCGCAGCCGTCAGGTGGATGAAGGCCAGGCGCACGCCGGCATGGATGGTGAAGTAGTCCACGCCCTGCTCGGCCTGCTCGATCAGCGTGTCGCGGAAGATCTCCCAGGTCAGGTCCTCGGCGATGCCACCCACCTTTTCCAGCGCTTGGTAGATCGGCACGGTGCCGATCGGCACGGGGCTGTTCCTGATGATCCAGTCGCGCGTGGTGTGGATGTTCTTGCCGGTCGACAGGTCCATCACGTTGTCCGCGCCCCAGCGGATCGCCCAGACCAGCTTTTCCACCTCCTCTTCGATGCTGGAGGTGACGGCCGAGTTGCCGATGTTGGCGTTGATCTTGACGCGGAAGTTGCGTCCGATGGCCATCGGCTCGACTTCCGGGTGGTTGATGTTGGCGGGGATGATGGCGCGGCCACGCGCCACCTCGTCGCGCACGAACTCGGGCGTGATGACTCTCGGGATGCTCGCGCCCAGCGGGTTGCCGGCCAGACGCTGCTCGCGTGCCGCATCCGCCAGGTACTGCTCCATCCACTCGCGCCGCCCGTTCTCGCGCAGCGCCACGTACTCCATCTCCGGCGTGACGATGCCGCGGCGGGCATAGTGCATCTGCGTGACGTTGGCGCCGGCGCGGGCGCGGCGCGGCCTGCGCTGCAGCGCGGCGGCCTGGGCGCGCAGCTCGCGCAGCCGGGCGGCGTCCTCGCTGCGCTGGCCGTCGTCGATGGCCTGGGGCGCGCGGCCGGCGTAGCCCTCGGTGTCGCCGCGCTCCTCGATCCAGGCGCTTCGCACGCCCGGCAGGCCGCGGCGCACGTCGATGCTGGCGGCCGGGTCGGTGTAGGGGCCAGAGGTGTCGTAGACGCTCACCACCTCGCCGTTGGTCAGGCGGATGTCGCGCACCGGCACGCGCAGGTCCGGGCGGCTGCCCTGGATCCAGGACTTGGCGGACGCCGGAAAGGGCTCGCGCGCGCGGGCCAGGAGGTGGGAGAAATCGGCGGGGGCATTCATGGCAGGCACTCCAGCAGGGATGGTGGGAATGCTCCGCCTCGGCGGCCCCTGGGCGCGGATGTCCCAGGGTTGCACGGGTGCCGGCGTGTCCACGGACACGCACCGGCGCCCTGCCGCTGCAGCTCTTCTTACGCTGGTACTAACCAGATCAAGTTCGCGGTTTCGGCGGTCGGTCCGCCATCTCAGCACGCCAGTCGTTCGTGCACCCCGGAGCAGGCCGAAGTATAGACGCACGGCCCCGCTTCAGGCCAGGCGCTCCACGATCAGCACCGCGAAGAACAGGAAGGTGGCGATCAGCGTCCACTTGAGCACCACGGTGCCGAGGCGCCTGTAGCGCGCCTGTCCGGTGGCGGCGAAGAAGGCAAAGCACACCGCCGCCACCAGCAGCAGGAAGAAGACGAGGAAGCGGAAAACCACCATGGCCGGCGCCTCGCGGCCTCTACCAAGCGCGCGCCAGCTGCGCGAAGCCGCGCGGCGCCTGGCCCTCGTGGGCGAAGCTGACGATCTCCCAGGCATCGCGCTGGGCCAGCAGCTCGCGCAGCAGCAAGTTGTTCATGGCGTGTCCCGAGCGGTGGGCGCTGTAGGCCGCCAGCAGCGGCTTGCCCACCAGGTACAGATCGCCCATGGCGTCCAGGATCTTGTGGCGCGCGAACTCGGCGTCGTAGCGCAGGCCGTCGGCATTCAGCACCTTGTAGTCGTCCATGACGATGGCATTGTCCAGCCCGCCGCCGAGCGCCCGGCCGCTGGCGCGCAGCATCTCCACGTCCTTGGTGAAACCGAAGGTGCGCGCGCGGGCGATGTCGCGCGCGTAGTTGTCGGTGCCCAGGTCGAACTCCACGCTCTGGCCGGTGGAGTCGACCGCCGGGTGGGCGAAGTCGATCTCGAAGCGCAGCTTGAAGCCGTGGTAGGGCTCCAGGCGTGCCCACTTGAGGTCGGCGCCCGCGCCCTCGCGCACTTCCACGGGACGCAACACGCGGATGAAGCGCTTCGCCGCCGGCTGCAGCTCGATGCCGGCGCTTTGCAGCAGGAACACGAAGGAAGCCGAGGAGCCGTCCAGGATCGGCACTTCCTCGGCCGTGATGTCCACGTACAGGTTGTCGATGCCCAGCCCCGCGCAGGCGGACATCAGGTGCTCGACGGTGTGCACCTTGGTGCCGCCGGCGCCGATGGTCGAGGCCATGCGCGTGTCCACCACCGATTCGGCGCCGATCGGGATGTCCACCGGCTCGGGCAGGTCGATGCGGCGGAACACGATGCCGGTGTCGGGTTGCGCCGGACGCAGCGTCAGCTCGACCCGCTGGCCGCTGTGCAGCCCCACGCCGACGGCGCGGGTCAGGGTCTTGATCGTGCGTTGGGCAAGCATGCGCCGATTCTAGGCCGCCGCAGCGGCGCACGCCGGCCCCCAGCCCACCGGCCCCGCCGGGGCCGGGGACGCTGCCGGTGGTCCGCTCCCGGCGGGCCGCCGGCCGGCGTTCAGTCCGCCTGCTTGCGCAGGAAGGCCGGGATCTCCAGCTCGTCCATGCCGCCCGAGGACAGCGCGTCCACGCGCGCCGTGGCCTGGGTGCGGTTGGTGCGCCACACGCTCGGCACCGCCATGTTGTTGTAGTCGGCCGGGGTGGCGGCGCCGCCGATGCCTGGCGCCGCGGTGGCCGCGCCCGGCATGTGGTAGGCGACGTTGTCCGTGCCGGTGCGCAGGCTGCCCTGCACCACCTGCATGTTCTGGCGGCGGGCGTTGGCGCGCGACAGGCCGGTGGCGATCACCGTCACGCGGATGGCGTCGCCCAGCGACTCGTCGTAGGCCGCACCGAAGATCACGTGCGCGTCGGGCGAGGCGTAGGCGTTGATGGTGTTCATCGCCAGGCGCGACTCCGACAGCTTCAGGCTGCCCTTGCTGGCCGTGACCAGCACCAGCACCCCCTTGGCGCCCGACAGGTCGATGCCCTCCAGCAGCGGGCAGGCGATGGCCTGCTCGGCAGCGATGCGCGCGCGGTCCGGGCCGCTGGCGGTGGCCGTGCCCATCATGGCCTTGCCGGGCTCGCCCATGATGGTGCGCACGTCGGCGAAGTCGACGTTCACCTGGCCGTATTCGTTGATGATCTCGGCGATGCCGCCGACGGCGTTCTTGAGCACGTCGTTGGCGTGCGCGAAGGCCTCTTCCTGGGTGACGTCGTCGCCCAGCACCTCCAGCAGCTTCTCGTTGAGCACGACGATCAGCGAGTCCACGCTGGCCTCCAGCTCCGCCAGGCCCTCGTCGGCGTTCTTCATGCGCCGGCTGCCCTCCCACTCGAAGGGCTTGGTGACCACGCCCACGGTGAGGATGCCCATCTCCTTGGCCAAGCGCGCGATCACGGGCGCGGCGCCGGTGCCGGTGCCGCCGCCCATGCCGGCGGTGATGAACAGCATGTGGGCGCCGGAGATCGCCTGGCGGATGTCCTCGGCCGCGTCCTCGGCGGCGGCGCGCGCCACCTCGGGCTTGCTGCCGGCCCCCAGGCCGTTGTTGCCCAGCTGCACCGTGCGGTGCGCGGCGCTGCGCACCAGCGCCTGGGCATCGGTGTTGGCGCAGACGAATTCCACGCCCTGCACACTGCTGTCGATCATGTGCGCGACCGCGTTGCCACCGCCGCCGCCCACGCCGATGACCTTGATCATGGTGCCCTGGTTGAATTCTTCGGTTTCGATCATTTCGATGCTCATGGTGCTGCTCCTGCTGATGCCTCGTGTTGTGGGTGGTGGTTCCGGTGAAAGTGCGTCTCCCCGCCGGGTGGTGTGCCGGGACTTCGCCATCGGCCGCGCTTGCGGTGCCTGTGGTGCTGCATGTCAGAAGTTCCCAACGATGAAATCCTTGAGCCGGCCGAAGGCGGTCTTGACCGTGCCGCTCTTGGCGGCGACCTTGAAGCCGCGCAGGCGCGCCAGGCGCGCCTCCTCCAGCAGGCCCATGACGGTGGCGGCGCGCGGCTGGGCGACCATGTCGGCCAGCACGCGCGAGTATTTCGGGATGCCGCGGCGCACCGGCTTCAAAAAGATGTCCTCGCCCAGCTCGACCATGCCCGGCATGACGGCGCTGCCGCCGGTGAGCACGATCCCCGACGACAGCACCTCCTCGTAGCCCGAGTCGCGGATGACCTGCTGCACGAGCGAGAAGATCTCCTCGACGCGCGGCTCGATCACGCCGGCCAGCGCCTGCTTGCTGAGCATGCGCGGGCTGCGGTCGCCCAGGCCCGGCACCTCGACCTGCGCCTCCGGGTCGGCCAACAGCTGCTTGGCGTAGCCGCTCTCGACCTTGATGTCCTCGGCGTCCTTGGTCGGCGTCCTCAGCGCCATGGCGATGTCGCTGGTGACCAGGTCGCCGGCGATCGGGATCACGGCCGTGTGGCGGATCGCGCCGCCGGTGAAGATCGCCACGTCGGTGGTGCCGGCGCCGATGTCCACCAGCGCCACGCCCAGCTCGCGCTCGTCGTCGGTGAGCACCGACTGGCTCGACGCCAGCGGGTTGAGCAGCAGCTGCTCGACCTCCAGCCCGCAGCGGCGCACGCACTTGATGATGTTCTCGGCCGCGCTCTGGGCGCCGGTGACGATGTGGATCTTCGCCTCCAGCCGGATGCCGCTCATGCCGATGGGCTCGCGCACGTCCTGGCCGTCGATCACGAATTCCTGCGGCTCGACCAGCAGCAGGCGCTGGTCGCTGGAGATGTTGATGGCCTTGGCGGTCTCGACCACGCGCGCCACGTCGGTGGGCGTGACCTCGCGGTCCTTGATGGCGACCATGCCGCTGGAGTTGAGCCCGCGGATGTGGCTGCCGGTGATGCCGGTGTGCACACGCTGGATGCGGCAGTCGGCCATCAGCTCGGCCTCCTTGAGCGCCTGCTGGATGCTCTGCACCGTGGCGTCGATGTTCACCACCACGCCGCGCTTGAGGCCGTTGGACGGCGCCACGCCCAGCCCGGCGAGCTTGAGCTCGCCACTGGCCAGCACCTCGGCGACCACCGCCATGACCTTGGCCGTGCCGATGTCCAGCCCCACCACCACGTCCTTGTATTCCCTAGACATGTTCTTGCTCGTCCTTCAGTTGTTCGTCGCTGCGCGGCGCGCGGCCGGGCGGGGCGTCGGCCGCG
>NZ_ALEE01000578.1 GCF_000282995.1 Melaminivora alkalimesophila | reverse complement strand
CGTCGGCCGCGCGGCCGCGCGGGCGGCCTCTTCGGGGCTGACCGTGGTCACGCCGCGCAGGCGCAGCGCATAGCCGCCGGGGTGGCGCAGGTCGGCGTGCTCGAGCGCCGCGCTGCTGCGCCCCTGCTCCTGCGCCACGTGCGGCAGGGTGCGCACCAGCCGGCGCACGCGCTCGAGCACCTGGGCAGGCTCGCCCCCGCCCAGCACCACGGTGGCGCCGCTGGCCAGCTGCATGCGCCAGCCGCTGTGGGCCGACAGCTCCAGCGTATCCACGGCGAAACCCAGCGGCAGCAGCGCAGCGTCCAGCTGGCGCACCATCTGCAGCATCTCGGCGGCGCGCTCCGGCGGTCCGCTCAGGCGCGGCAGCCCCACGTCGTCGAGCTCGCTGTCGTCCGCCTCGAAAACCTCGCCGTGGCGGTTGACCAGCATGCCGCTGCCCTCGGCGCCCCACAGCGCCGCCACGTCGTGTTCTTCCAGCGCCACGCGCAGCCCGCTCGGGAACTCGCGCCGCACCTGCGCACGGCGCACCCACGGCACCTGCTCGAAGGCGCGCCGCGCGGCCTCCAGGTCCAGCGTGAAGAAGTTGCCCACCAGCTGGGGCGCGACGTTGGCGCGCAGGCTCATGGCGCTGGTGTGGTTGAGTTCGCCCTCGACGGTGATGCGCCCCACGGCGAACACCGGCTGGCGCAGCAGCCA
>NZ_ALEE01000577.1 GCF_000282995.1 Melaminivora alkalimesophila | reverse complement strand
CCAGCCGCCGCAGGCCCACAGCGCGGCCAGCGCCAGGCCGACGAACAGGACCGTGGCGGTCGTGTTCATCAGCCGGACGTCCAGCGGCGGGGGCAGCGCGGCGGCAGCGTTCATCCTGGGTTCCTCCTAGCCTGGCGCGTGCGCGCGCCCCTGCAGGGCATCGAGCGAGGCATCGGCCAGGATGCGCAGGCACAGCTCCTCGTAGCTGATGCCGGCGGCGCGCGCCGCCATCGGCACGAGCGAATGGCCCGTCATGCCGGGCGAGGTGTTGATCTCCAGCAGGAAGGGCTTGCGGTCGCTCCTGCGCAGCATGATGTCGGCGCGCGCCCAGCCGCGGCAGCCCAGGGTGCGGAAGGCTTCGACCACCAGGCGCCGGAGCTCGCGCTCCTCGTCCTCGGGCAGGCCACTCGGGCAGTGGTACTGCGTGGCGTCGCTGAAATACTTGTTCTGGTAGTCGTAGTTGCCGTCCGGCGCCTCGATGCGGATCACCGGCAGCGCCTCGGCCGCCGCCCCCTGGCCGAGCACCGGGCAGGTGGTCTCGATGCCGTCGATGAACTGCTCGCACAGCACTTCCGGGTCGTAGCGCGCCGCCAGCAGGTAGGCCTGCTCGCACTGGCCGATGCTCGTCACCTTGGTCAGGCCCAGCGTCGAGCCCTCGCGCGAGGGCTTGACGATCATCGGCGCGCCCAGCTCGGCAAAGGCGCGCGCGGTCTCGGCGCTGCTGGCCACCAAGCGCCAGTCCGGCGTGGGCAGACCCTCGAAGCGCCAGATGCGCTTGGTCATGACCTTGTCCATGGCGATGGCCGAGGCCATCACGCCCGGGCCGGTGTAGGGAATGCCCAGCAGCTCCAGCGCGCCCTGCACCGTGCCGTCCTCGCCGTGGCGCCCGTGCAGGGCGATGAAGCAGCGCGCATAGCCGTGGCGCTTGAGCTCGCCCATGTCGGCGTGCGCCGGGTCGAAGGCGTGCGCGTCCACGCCGCGCGCGCGCAGCGCGTTGAGCACCCCGCCGCCCGACATGAGCGAGACCTCGCGCTCGGCGGAGCTGCCGCCCATCAACACCGCCACCTTGCCGAGGGCCGCGGGTTCGATCCGGAAAGCAAAGTCGTTCATGGCTCGCAGCCCTCCTCGGCCGACTGGGGTTCCTGCAGGGACTGCCGCTGCGCGCGCTGCACCACCTGGGTGGCGACGCGGCCGATCGAGCCGGCGCCCATGCACAGCACCACGTCGCCGGCGCGCGCGAACTGCGCGATGCGCTCGGGCAGCTCCGCGACCTCGGCGACGAACACCGGCTCGA
>NZ_ALEE01000576.1 GCF_000282995.1 Melaminivora alkalimesophila | reverse complement strand
ACACCGGCTCGACCTGGCCGGCGGCGCGCAACGCGCGCGCCAGCGCCCGCCCGTCGGCCGCGGCGATCGGCGCCTCGCCCGCGGCGTAGACCTCGGTGAGCAGCAGCGCGTCCGCCCGGCCGAGCACGGCCACGAAGTCGTCGAAGCAATCGCGCGTGCGGCTGTAGCGGTGCGGCTGGAAGGCCAGCACCACGCGCCGCCCCGGCCAGGCGCCGCGCGCCGC
>NZ_ALEE01000575.1 GCF_000282995.1 Melaminivora alkalimesophila | reverse complement strand
CCGCGCGCCGCCGCCAGCGTCGCCGCCAGCTCCACCGGGTGGTGGCCGTAGTCCTCGACCAGGATGAAGTGCCCGCCGCCCCGGGCCGGCAATTCGCCGTGGCCCTGAAAGCGCCGCCCCACGCCGGTGAAGCCCGCCAGCGCCCGCAGCAGCGCCGCGTCCGGCACCTGCAGCTCCGCCGCCACGGCAATGGCCGCCAGCGCGTTCTGCACGTTGTGCAGGCCCGGCAGGTTGAGCACCACGTCCAGCGCCGGCAGCGGCTCGCCCGCGATGCACCGCTGCACGCCGAAGTGCATCTGCGTGCCCACGGCGCGCACGCCGGTGGCGCGCACGTCGGCGTCCTCGGACAGGCCGTAGCGCGTGAGCGGGCGCGCGACCTGCGGGGCGATCTCGCGCACCGCCGGGTCGTCCGTGCAGACGATGGCGCGGCCGTAGAAGGGCATGCGGTGCAGGAAGTCCACGAAGGCCTGCTTGAGCCGGCCGAAGTCGTGGCCGTAGGTTTCCATGTGGTCGGCGTCGATGTTGGTCACCACCGCCAGCACCGGCAGCAGGTTCAGGAAGGAGGCGTCGGACTCGTCCGCCTCGACCACGATGTATTCGCCCTGTCCGAGCCGGGCGTTGCTGCCGGCGCTGTTCAGGCGCCCACCGATGACGTAGGTCGGGTCCATCCCGGCCTCGGCCAGGATGCTGGCGACCAGGCTGGTGGTGGTGGTCTTGCCGTGCGCGCCCGCGATGGCGATGCCGCGGCGCAGGCGCATCAGCTCGGCCAGCATCAGCGCGCGCGGCACCACCGGAATGCCCTGCGCGCGCGCCGCCTGCACCTCCGGGTTGTCCGCCTGCACGGCGGTGGAGGTGACGACCGCGTCGGCGCCGGCCACGTGCGCGGCGGCGTGGCCGACCCGCGTGGCGATGCCCAGCGACGCCAGGCGCTGCAGCACCGGCCCGTCCTCCAGGTCGGAACCCGAGATCCGGAAACCCAGGTTGTGCAACACCTCGGCGATGCCGCTCATGCCCGAGCCGCCGATGCCGACGAAGTGGATGTGCTGGATGGCGTGCTTCATGGTGCGGCCAGCTCCTCACAGGCCATCGCCACCTCGCGGGTGGCTTGTGTCTTTCGCATCGCGTGGGCCCGCTGCGCGTGCTGCAGCAAGGTGGCGCGCGGTGTCTCCTGCAGCAGCTGCGCCAGCCATTCGGGCGTCAGCCGGTCCTGCGGCACCAGCCAGCCGGCGCCGGCGTCCGTGAGGAAGCGCGCGTTGGTGCTCTGGTGGTCGTCCACCGCGAAGGGAAAGGGCACGAACACGGCAGCCGCGCCCACGGCAGCGATCTCGGTCACGGTGCTCGCGCCGGCGCGGCAGACGATCAGGTCGGCCTCGGCACAGGCGGCCGCCGTGTCCTCGATGAAGGGCGTCAGTTCGGCCTCGACGCCGGCCGCCTGGTAGTTGGCGCGCAGCTGCTCGATCTGCGTGGCGCCGCTTTGGTGCACGACCCGCGGGCGCTGCCCGGCCGGAACCAGCGCCAGCGCCTGGGGCACGATCTCGTTGAGCGCACGCGCCCCCAGGCTGCCGCCCACGACCAGCAGGCGCAGCGGACCGCTGCGCCCGGCAAAGCGCTCGGCCGGTGCGGGCTGCCGCAGGAAGGCGGCACGCAGCGGATTGCCCACCCATTGCGTGCGCCGGCCGGCCAGCACCCCGGGGAAGGCGGTGAACACACGCTCGGCCACGCGGGCGAGCAGGCGGTTGGCCATGCCGGGCACGGAATTTTGCTCGTGCAGCACCAGTGGCCGGCCCGTGGCCGCCGCCACCAGGCCGCCGGGGAAGGTCACGTAGCCGCCGAGCCCGACCACCACGTCCGGGCGCACGCGCCGCAGCACGCCCCAGGCCTGCGCCAGCGCGCGCAGCAGGCGCAGCGGCAGCAGCAGCAGCGTCGCCAGCCCCTTGCCGCGCACGCCGGAAAAATCGATGGCCTCGAAGGCAAAGCCCTGCGGCGGCACGATGCGCGCCTCCATGCTGCCGGGCGTGCCCAGCCAATGCACGCGCCAGCCGCGCGCGCGCAGCTCCTCGGCGACGGCCAAGCCCGGGAAGATGTGGCCGCCGGTGCCGCCGGCCATGATGAGGGCGGTCCTGCCGGTCATGCGCGGCCTCCCCTCATCAATAGTTTGTTCTCGTAATCGACACGCAGCACCACCGCGATGGCGACCAGGTTCATCAGGATGGCCGAGCCGCCGAAGCTCATCAGGGGCAGCGTGAGCCCCTTGGTCGGCAGCGCCCCCAGGTTCACGCCCATGTTGATGAAGGCCTGGAAACCCAGCCAGATCGCCACGCCCTGCGCCACCAGGCCGGAGAACACCCGGTCGAGCGCAATCGCCTGGCGACCGATCTGCATGATGCGCCGCGTGAGCCACAGGAAGGCCAGGATCAGCGCAAGCACGCCCACCAGGCCGAATTCCTCGCCGATCACCGCCAGCAGGAAGTCGGTGTGCGCCTCCGGCAGCCAGTGCAGCTTCTCCACGCTCGCCCCCAGCCCCACCCCGAAGACCTCGCCCCGGCCGATGGCGATCAGCGCGTGCGAGAGCTGGTAGCCCTTGCCCAGCGCGTGCGCCTCGCTGAAAGGGTCGAGGTAGGCAAAGATGCGCTCGCGCCGCCACGGCGACAGCCACACCATGGCGGCGAAGGCCAGCAGCAGGATGAACGCGATCAGGAAGAACATGCGCGCGTTCACGCCGCCCAGGAACAGAATGCCCATGGCGATCACGGCAATCACCATGAAGGCCCCCATGTCGGGCTCGGCCAGCAACAGCGCCCCGACCACGGCGACGGCCGCGCCCATCGGGATCACCGCGCGGAAAAACCGCTCCTTGACCTCCATCTTGCGCACCATGTAGTCGGCGGCGTAGATCAGCACCGCGAACTTGGCGAGCTCCGACGGCTGGAAGTTCATCACCCCCAGGCTGAGCCAGCGCCGCGCGCCGTTGACCATGGTGCCGACGTGCGGGACCAGCACCGCGATCAGCAGCACCAGCGAGGCGACGAACAGCCAGGGCGCCATGCGCTCCCAGGCATTCATCGAGACCTGGAAGGCGATCAGCGCCGCCACGAAGCCCATGCCGATGGCCATGGCATGGCGCAGCACGAAGTGCGTGGGCGCGATCGTGCCGAAGCGCGGGTTGTCCGGCATGGCGATGGAGGCCGAATAAACCATCACCAGGCTGAAGGCCAGCAGCAGCACCACCACCCACAGCAGTGCGGTGTCGAAGCCCAGCACGTGCGCCGGGGTGGCGGTGGTCTGGCGGTACTCGGTGCCGCCCACGCGCACCGGCAGCAGCACGTCCGCCCCCTCGCGGCGCGCACCCAGCCAGGCCTGCCAGCGCTGCCAGCGCCCGGCGGCGTGTCCGGCCTTGCCCGTGGCGGCGCTCATGCCCCGCTCCCTCCCATGGGCTGGCCCGCCTCCTCGGCCAGCTCCTGCACCGCCGCGCGAAAGACCTGCGCGCGCTGCACGTAGCCATCGAACATGTCCCAGCTGGCACAGGCCGGCGAAAGCAGCACGGCATCGCCCGGCCGGGCCTGCGCCGCTGCCAGCCGCACCGCCGCGGGCAGCGTGTGCGCCTCCAGCAGCGGCACGCCGCAGCCCTGCAGCGCGGCGCGGATCTGCGGCGCGTCGCGCCCGATCAGCACCACCGCGCGCGCGTGGCGCGCCACCGGCGCCGCCAGCGGCGTGAAATCCTGCCCCTTGCCATCGCCGCCGAGAATCGCGACCAGCCGGCGCTCGGCCCCCAGGCCCGCCAACGCCGCTGCCGTCGCCCCGACGTTCGTGCCCTTGCTGTCGTCCACGTACTCGACCTCGTGCACCACGGCGATCGGCTCCACGCGGTGCGGCTCGCCGCGGTATTCGCGCAGGCCATGCAGCAGCGGCCCCAGCGCGCAGCCCGCCGCCTGGGCCAGCGCCAGCGCCGCCAGGGCGTTGGTGGCGTTGTGCCGGCCGCGAATGCGCAGCGCCTCGGCCGGCATCAGGCGCTGGATGTGCAGCAGCTCCTCGGCGCCCTGCGCTGGAGCGCCACGCGGGCGCCGCGCCGTCGCCTCGGCCTCGTGCGCCCGCACCAGCCAGGCCATGCCGGCCACCACCTCGATGCCGAAGTCGCCCGGGCGGCGCGGCAGGTCGGCGCCGAAGCACACGTGGGCACGCGGCCGGGGCCGCTGCCCGCGCACGCCCGTGGGCGCCGGCGGCGGCAGCATCGCCATCACGGCCGGATCCTCGCGGTTGAGCACCATCAGCGCACGCTCGCCGAAGATGCGCGCCTTGGCGGCCGCGTAGGCCGGCATGTCGCCGTGCCAGTCGAGGTGGTCCTGCGTCAGGTTGAGCACCACCGCCGCGGTCGGCTCGAAACCCTGCACGCCGTCGAGCTGGAAGCTCGACAATTCCAGCACCCAGGCGGCCGGCAGCGTGGCGCCCCGCACCCGCGCAGCTAGGGTGTCGAGCAGCGTGGGCCCGATGTTGCCGGCCACTGCCGCATCCAGCCCGGCGCGCTCGAGCAGCTGCCCCGTCAGGGCCGTCACGGTGGTCTTGCCGTTGGTGCCCGTGATCGCCAGCACGGCCGGGCGGTAGCCGTGCCGCTCGCCCAGCGCCGCCAGCGCCTGGGCAAACAGGTCCAGCTCGCTCCACACCGGCACGCCGATGGCGCGCGCCGCGTCCACCACCGGCGCCACCTGCGAGGGCGCCAGGCCGGGCGAGCGCAGCACGGCGTGCGGCCCGCCCGCCTCGGCCAGCAGGCCTTCTCCGAAGGGTCCGGCGATGAAGCGCAGCTGCGGCAGCTCCTGGCGCAGGGCCGGCAGCTGCGGCGGCTCGGCGCGCGTGTCGGCCACCGTGACCTCGGCCCCGCAGGCGGCGCACCAGCGCGCCATCGCCAGCCCGGACGCTCCCAGGCCCAGCACCAGCACGCGCCGCCCGGCCAGCAGGCCGCCGAGCGTCGCCGCCAGCGCCTGCGCGTCCAGCTCCGCCGCAGCCGCCCCAGGCGCATCGACCGGCGCAGTGGCGGCGGGTGCCGCGGCCGGCGTGTCGCGGCCCGGCGCCTGTTCTTCCTCGCGGCCCACCTCGGCGAAGATGCGCGCCACGAACTCGGCCGCCTCGGCGGCGGCCGTGGGCGCCGGCGGTGCGGCTGCGATGGGGATGTCTTGCCTGGGTTCCGTCATGGTCAGCGCAGCTTCAGCGTGGACAGCCCCACCAGGCACAGCAGCATGGTGATGATCCAGAACCGGACGACGACCTGCGTCTCCTTCCAGCCGCTCTTCTCGAAATGGTGGTGCAGCGGCGCCATCTTCAGCAGGCGCCGGCCTTCGCCGTAGCGCCGGCGCGTGTACTTGAACCACACCACCTGCAGCATCACCGAGACCGCCTCGACCACGAAAATCCCGCCCATGATCGCCAGCACGATCTCCTGGCGCACGATCACCGCGATGGTGCCGAGCGCGCCGCCCAGCGCCAGCGCCCCCACGTCGCCCATGAAGACCTGCGCCGGGTGTGCGTTGAACCACAGGAAGGCCAGGCCCGCGCCGGCCAGCGCCGCGCAGAAGATCAGCAGCTCGCCGGCGCCGGCGATGTGCGGGAACAGCAGGTACTTGGCGTACACCGCGTTGCCCGTCACGTAGGCGAAGATGCCCAGCGCCGAACCGACCATGATCACCGGCATGATGGCCAGCCCGTCCAGGCCATCCGTCAGGTTCACCGCATTGCTCGAACCCACGATGACCAGGTAGGTCAGGACGACGAAGCCGAGCACGCCCAGCGGGTAGCTCACCTCCTTGAAGAACGGCAGCAGCAGCCCCGCCTTGGGCGGCAGGTCGAGCGAGAAGCCCGACTGCACCCAGGTGAGGAACAGCTCGAAGACGCGCGCGTTCGAGTTCTCCGAGATCGAGAACACCAGGTACAGCGCCGCCATCAGGCCGATCAGCGACTGCCAGAAATATTTCTCGCGCGAGCGCATCCCCTCGGGATCCTTGTTGACGACCTTGCGCCAGTCGTCCACCCAGCCGATCGCCCCGAAGCCCAGGGTGACGGCCAGCACGATCCACACGAAGCGGTTCGACAGGTCGAACCACAGCAGCGTGGAAATGGCGATCGCCAGCAGGATCAGTACCCCGCCCATGGTGGGCGTGCCGCTCTTGACCAGGTGCGTGTCCATGGCGTAGCCACGCACCGGCTGGCCG
>NZ_ALEE01000574.1 GCF_000282995.1 Melaminivora alkalimesophila | reverse complement strand
TTTTTGGCCGATCTTCAGGCGCGTCAGCATGCGGATCACCCCCGGGCCCGCCAGCAGGCCGATCAGCAGCGCCGTCATCGCCGCCATCACGGCGCGCAGCGTCAGGTACTGGAACACGCGCAGGAAGCCCAGCTCCGGAGACAGGCCCTGCAGCCACTGGGTGAGCATCAGGAGCACGCGACACCCTCCGCCGATGCAGGCGCCGCCGCCTGCTGCTCGATGGCCTGCACCACCTGCTCCATCCGCATGAAGCGCGAGCCCTTGACCAGCACGCTGGCAACCTCCGGCAGCGCCGCGCGCACCGCCTGCTGCAGGGATTGCATGTCAGGGAAGTGGCGCCCGACCGGGGCGGCCGCAGCCGCCGCGTGCACCCCCAGCGCGCCCAGCACGAACACCTGCTCGATGCCCGCGGCCCGCGCCTGGGCGCCGGCCTCGGCGTGCAGGCGCGCGCCGTCGCTGCCCACCTCGCCCATGTCGCCCAGCACCAGCAGGCGCGGGCCCGGCAGCTGCGCCAGCACCTCGATGGCGGCGCGCACCGAATCCGGATTGGCGTTGTAGCTGTCGTCCACCAGCGTGCGCCCGCGCCCGGCCCATTCCAGCGCCAGGGCGCGCGAGCGCCCCGCCACCGGCCGGAAGGCCTGCAGCCCGGCGGCGATCGCCGCGGGCGGCGCCCCCAGCGCGAGGGCGCAGGCACAGGCGGCCAGTGCGTTGGACAGGTTGTGCCGCCCGGCGATGTGCAGCTGCGCCTCCACCGCCCCGGCGGGCGTGTCGATGCGCAGGCGCCAGGCCTCGCCCTGCCACTCGGCCGCGTGCAGGCGCACCTCGCCGCCCTCGCCGAAGCACAGACAGCGCCGCCCGACCGCCAGGGTGCGCCACAGCGGGGCGAAGGCGTCCTGCGCCGGGAACACCGCCGTGCCGTCGCTGGCAAGCGCCGCCAGCACGCTGCCGTTCTCGCGCGCCACCGCCTCCACGCTGTGCATGAATTCCAGGTGCTCGCGCTGGGCGTTGTTCACCAGCGCCACCGTGGGTTGCGCCATGGCCGCCAGGCGGGCGATCTCGCCGGGGTGGTTCATGCCGAGCTCCACCGCCGCCGCCTCGTGCCAGGGGCGCAGTCGCAGCAGCGTGAGCGGCACACCGATCTCGTTGTTCAGGTTGCCCTGGGTCGCCAGCGCCGCCTCGCCCAGCCAGGCGCGCAGGATGGAGGCCAGCATCTGCGTGACCGTGGTCTTGCCATTGCTGCCGGTGATTGCCGCCAGCGGCAGCGCCTGCAGGGCGCGCCAGCCGGTGGCCAGCGCCCCCAGCGCCGCCAGCGGATCGGGCACCACAATGCCCGGCAACCCGGCATCCTCCAGCCCGTGCTGCACCAGCGCCGCCGCGGCCCCGGCGGCGCGCGCCTGCGCCAGGAAGCCGTGGCCGTCGAAGCGCTCGCCGCGCAGGGCGACGAACAGATCGCCCGGCTGCAGGCTGCGGGTGTCGGTGTGCACCCGCGCCAGCGGCGTGCGGCCGTCGCCCACGAGGCGCGCCTCGGGGATGCGCGCCTGCACCAGCGCATGGGCCTGGCCCAGGTCGAGCATGGCGTCGGCAGGGAGGGGATTCGTCGTCGCGGTCACCGGACTGTCTTCTTTCTCGTCGATCACTGCGCTGCCGCCCGGCGGGCCAGGGCCGCGCGCGCATGTTCCAGGTCGGAGAAGGGCTGGCGCACGCCGCCGATCTCCTGGTAATCCTCGTGGCCCTTGCCGGCGATCAGCAGCACATCGCGCGCGCCGGCGGCCGCGATGGCCTGCGCGATGGCGCGGGCGCGGTCCGGCTCGGACTGCACGTGCGGGCCGAAGCGCAGGCCGCGCAGGATCTGTTCGATGATGGCCTCGGGCGCCTCGCCGCGCGGGTTGTCGCTGGTGACGACCACCTGGTCGGCGCCGGCCTGCGCCGCCGCGCCCATCAGCGGGCGCTTGGCCGCGTCGCGGTTGCCGCCGCAGCCGAACACGCACACCAGCCGCCCGCCGCGCTGCGTCGCCATCGGCGCCAGCGCCGCCAGCGCCTGCGCCAGGGCGTCGGGCGTGTGTGCGTAATCCACCACCACCAGCGGCTGGC